>CAJMRV010000059.1 GCA_905215795.1 uncultured bacterium
GGCGGGGAAGACGGCACCAATCAGGGCGATAGGATTTTTATGTTGGTTTTATGCAACACCTCCTTGTGTCGGACTCCCCCGGGAAAGCGGTCCCCCGCCATCCCGCAGGCGGGGGACCGCCTCCGCGGAGGATGCGGTCTCAGGCCGCGGGGCCCTGGAGGCCGGCGGCCGGTCGAAAAAAAAAGAGACCCTTTCCTTGAAAAAAAGAGTCTCTTCTTGGTTTTTCAGCCCATGTCGTCGTCCGCGGGAATGAACGAGGACTTGGGGTGTCCGCAGTCCGGACACGTGAATTCGTCGGGAAGGTCGTAGAAGGGGGTTCCCGGCGGGACGCCCCATTCCATGGAGCCCTCGGCCGGATCGTAGATCCACCAGCACACCTTGCACTGCATGCGGGTCTCAGGGCCGATCCGGCTGCGCTGGATCCTGTCGAGCGCGGCCTCGAGGTCGGCGCCGTTGATGAACTTCTCTTCGGACATCACCCCTCCGTGACGGTTGTTCGATGACGCGTCGTGGTCTTTTTTCCGGTCTTCGCGTCGCATCCCTTCATCATAACCCTTCCATGAGGCGCTTGGCGTAGTCGAGGACGTCGTCCCTCACCTCGGTCTTCTTCTCTTCGGTGCGGTTGAGGTCCTTTTCAATCCATTCGCGCATCTCGGCGATCTTCTCGCGGGCGTCGGCGAAGCTCTCCTTCGGGGCGGCCACTTCGGGCGGGATGGCGGCGCACACGTAGGCGTCGAGGAGTTCGCGCCCGGCGTTGTTGAGGAGCTTGGAGTGCCAGAGGCCGCGCACGTTCGTGCGCACGATCCTCGCCTGGCAGAAGCCGGCGATGCGGCACTCGATCTCACCGCGTCCGAGCGTCGAGAGAAGCGCCTTGGCGTCCCCGGGCCCGAGCGGCTGGCGGTTGAGTTCAACCATGAAGACGGGGTCCTCCGGGAGCGTCCTCCAGTCGACGTGGCCGAGCCCCTCGTTCAATTCCTCGATGATGGCGGGGGCGGCGAAGACGTCGGCGTTGTTGTTGACGATCCAGCCGATACGCTCCTCCCCTTTCTCCGCTTCACGCCTCACGCACAGGGGCACGCGCCCGAGGATGAAGGAGTCGTTGCTGCCCATCTGCATGCGCCAGAGCGCCGGAATGCCGGTCTCCTCCATCTTGACGAGCCCGCCGTGGAGTTCGATCTGAACGTCGCCCCGGCCGATCGCCGGGATGATGTAGTCGAGCCACTCGGGCTTGAAGCGTTCGAAACCGTAGACCTCGTGGAGGTCTTCGAGGACGGCGGCGTCCTCCGTGGCGAGCGCTTCGGCGAGTCGGGCGTCGAGTTCGTCGAGGAAGTCGAGGAGTCCCCGGGCGGCCTCGCGCTCGAGTTCGGGCGGAAGGCTCTTGACGAAGTTCCAGGGATTGAGTGCGGATGTCTGATATTCGGCCATGGTCGTTTTCGTATTGAAGGGGCGCGCAAAGCGCGTCGGTTGTGTTCTCAGCTTTTCCCGGACGGGCTCAGTGGCAGCCGTCCCCGGGCTCGGCCGCGCTCACGATGCCGATCGTGCGGCGCGGCGCCTCGGTCCTGGAGAGGACCTCGAAGATCTTGGCGACGTACTCGTCCCAGTTGAGGAGACCCTCAGCGGCGCCGAGGTAGGTGGGTCCCCGGAAGAAGGCCACGGCGGGGAGCTTCCTCACGCCCCAGTGGGCCGAGAACGAGCGGGCCTTCGAGGGGTGGATGAGGTAGGCCGCGGTGACGAGCTCCGCCACGCACTTCCTCAGTTCGGGAGCGATCACGATGATGTCAAGGGACTCCTTCGTGCGGTTCGGGTCGTCGGCCAGGACGACCATCTTGACGCCCTCTTCGGCGTACATGGCCTCGTAGCCGGACTCGTCGAGGAGCTTGAAGCCCTCGACGTCGAGCACCCGGCGGTAGATCGGGTGCTTCTCAAAATCGATCTTGACGATGTCGAACTTTCCCATGGAGTGGATTCCTCTCTCTTTTCAATGTTCTGTTCTGCGGTGGCTTCAGTCGACGACCTTCTTGCCGACCAGCCCCCTGAGGTGTTCGGGGAGGACCGGCTCGCCGTCGGTCTTGTCGGGGAGCGCCGAGGCGATGTCCTCATCGGTGGCGCGGCCCTCGAGGACGGCCGAGAGGGCGCCCAGGGCGGAGTCGATCAGTGCCGCCTCGTCCTCGTCGACGCGGCGGACGGCCTGGTTGTTGAAGACGAGCAGCGTCTCGCCGGGCGCCACTGCGCCCACGAGGCTCGCGTCGACGCGGCGCTTCACGCCGCCTCGCTCACAGAGGGCCTCGAAGCCCTCGACGGAGACGACCTTGAAGGGGATGGCCATGCACATGTCGGCTCCTCCTCACGAACGCATCGGCGGGATGTCGGGATCGTCGACGGCGACGCCCTTCTCCCTGACCATGAACCGTTCGTCCCCGTCCCGGCAGGCCTCTTCGGGGCCGGGACGCTCGTTCTCGTAGCGGAACTCCTCGACGCAGTCGGCCATGAGCGGCTCGACCTCCTCGTCGGGAGCACGCTCTCGAACGGGATACCCCCAGTCCTCGAGCTCTTTTTTGACAAGCGAGACGGCCTCGGGGAGCTTCCCCTGGAGGAGCGCGGTGAGACCGCCTCCGAAGTCGTCGAGTTCGTTGGGCTGCACGCCGATCACGGTGATCTTCTCGAGCTCGTGGCCCATGAGCATGCAGGAGGCGAGCAGGTCGTTGAAGCCCGTCTGATGGGGGCTGATCTTCGTGGAGGACCAGATGCGGATCTCGTCCTCCCGCAGGACGCGCATGTACCCGGGCGCCTCCTTGAAGTCGCAGCAGTCGACCACGATCAGCCGGCGCGAGGACATGATGAGCCCCGTCAAATACATCCCCAGCGTGCCCCCGTCGGCGACGAGCACCTTTTCAGGGGTCGCGTACGCGCGGTGGAACGCCTCGCAGACGCGGGGTCCGAACCCCTCGTCCGCCCAGAGGATGTTGCCGATGCCCAGAACGAGCACGTCATAGGTCGTCTCTTCGTTGGCCACGTCTTGTTCTCCCTTTTGCAATAGCCGTCTTGAAGCGGGCCGGACACCCCGGAGGGCGGTCTTGGTGCGCACTCCCCAGCGTCCGGCTTGATGAAAACACTATAGCGGATGTTTTTTCAATAAACATCCTCCATGGGGTGAAATCGGAGGGTACGCGGACTGACCGAAAGGAGTAGTCGCTTTGGCACGCCGTGTGAAAAAGACGGCGGGATTTCAGAATTCGAGAATCCCTTTCATCCATTGTACTGCTGTGAAAGGGCGGCGTGCGAAAAGAAAAACCCCTCCCCTTTTCAAAGGGGCGCCGGTGGGGACAGGGGGCGCCGTGGATGTTACAAACCGTGTTTTCCTCATACGAAGCCTGAAAACCCCTTCCCCGATCCTTTCCCGCCTGCGGGAAGGACTCCGGCGGGGCGGCGCTCGGAAACGACCGCTTACCAATTCATACAGCGCCTGATGATCAAACAAGCTCCGTTCCTTTCGAAACGGAGCTTGTTTGCTCAGCTGATCAATCAGTACTCGTTGAACATACGCTGGATTTCATTGAGGTCGTGAGTCTTCGTCAATGCCAACTGCAGGAGCAACCTTGCCTTTTGAGCATTCAACGTGTCGCCATCAAGGAAGTGCTCGTCGCTCCAACGTTTGATCGACGGCACGGTCGGGCCGTTGCCCACACGGGCGGAACGCACGACAACGACGCCCTTCTGCTGAGCCTTGACGAGCGCATCCTCAGTAGCCTGATGGATCGAACCATTGCCGGTGCCGTCATGAATTATCCCCTGCGCACCAGCCGCGACGGCGGCATCAACGAACGTTCCATCGGCATTGACGTGCGAGTACACGATGTCGACCCTGGGAAGGTCCTTGAGGTTCGAGACATCGAATTCACTGTTTGCAGTGTGACGACGCGTCGAAGCCTTGTAGTACTTCACCTTCCCGCCGGCAACGTAACCAAGGCAACCCAGTTCAGGAGCCTTGAAGGTGGCGACGTTCGTCGTGTTGGTCTTCGTGGCGTCACGGGCGCCGTTGATGGTGTCATTCATCGCAATGAGAACGCCCTTGCCGATCGAATCCTTATCGATGGCGACCTTGACGGCATTCAAGAGATTCATCGGACCATCAGCACTGATGGCCGTCGCAGGACGCATCGCCCCGACCAGAACCACCGGTTTGTCGCTGTGCACGACAAGGTTCAGGAAGTACGCGGTTTCTTCCAGGGTGTCCGTGCCGTGAGTGATGACGATGCCCTGGACATCAGGCTGCTTGAGAAGTTCGTTCACACGCTTGGCCAACTTCAGCAGTGTGGCCGTGTCCATGTTGTTGGAGGAAATCTTGACGATCTGTTCACCATCAACATCAGCGATTTCCTTGATCTGGGGAACCGCATTGATCAACGTCTGAATGCCGATCTTCCCGGCTTCATAACCCGTCGTCTGCGTGGCCGAAGCCGCACTGCCGGCAATCGTGCCGCCCGTTGCGAGAATCCTGACACCGGGGAGATCACCGGCGAAAGATGTGCCTGCGGCCAACATGACCGCTGCCGTGATGACGGCTGTCTTTAATAATTTCATGGTCTTCTCCTTTTGATAATGAACGCTCCCGACGGGGATTGTTACGAAAATCATTCTAAGAAGAAGACCATCATTGTTCTATGGGTTTTTGCCAAACCAAGGGAATTACCCAATCCAAGGGTAAACCAGCTCGACAAACTCAAAATAACGGGGCGGCCTCCTTTCGGAGACCGCCCCGTGTGGTTTCATGCGGATGGTTCAGGGAACCGGTCCTCAGAGGTCATCGACCTCAGTGGCCGTGTTCCTCCTTAAACATGCGCAGGCCGGTGCTGATCGACGAGAGCGTCGTGGCGCCGCCCATGATGTCTTCGCGGAAGCTCATGTACATGTGGGCGATCGTGAAGAGGATCAGGACGTACATCAGCACGTGGTGGACGGTTCGCACAGACTGGACGTCGCCGAAGAGGACGATCACCCAGCTGAAGTAAGGCATCCAGCCCGTGCCCCAGCCCCACTGCTGCGCGAAGAGCGCGAAGCCGGTGAGCATGATCAGGATCGAACCGATGACGTACATCGCGAACATGGCGAGCTGGGCGAGCGGGTTGTGGCCCGCGTACTCAGGCGCGCTCTTCCTCATGAAGAGGTAGTACATCGCCTGGGCGATCACGCCCTTCCACCAGCGCAGGCTCCAGAGCGGCGGGATGAAGATCATCCTCGCGTAGCGGTTGCCCACGAACGCCCAGTAGACGCGGTAGACGAAGAGCACCGAGAAGATCATCGCCGCGACGAAGTGCGCGAGACGGATGTAGCCGAAGTCATAGGTCGCCCACGTGGGGCCGATGTTGGCCACGAGCGGCGCGCCGATCAGGAAGCCCGTCACGATGAGGACGTACATGCATACGGCCTGCACCCAGTGCCAGATCCTGACCGGGGCCTCCCAGACGTACATCGGGGCGAGTCCGCCCGAAGGATCGACTTCGAAGGTGATGGGATCGACTTTCATATTCTCTCCCTCCTTGTCAACAGACCTTAACGTCGCAGAGTTCCTCGCCTTCCGGGTCGTACACGTGGGTGGAGCAGGCCAGGCACGGGTCGAAGCTGTGGACCGTGCGGATGATCTCGAGCGGCTGGTCGGGGATCGCCATCGGCGTGCCCATGACGCTCAGTTCATAAGTGGACTGCTGACCCTGGTTGCTGCGAGGCGAGGCGTTCCACGTCGTCGGGACGACGGCCTGCCAGTTGGCGATGCGGGTGTCCTTGATGACGCACCAGTGGCCCAGTGCGCCGCGCGGGGCTTCGGCGAGACCGTAACCCTTGCATTCCTTGGGCCAGGTCGAAGGTTCCCAGAACTCCATGTTCGCGGCGGTCTCGTCGCCGGCCTTGATGTTGGCTTCGAGGTCGTTGACGTACTGGAGCATCTTGTTGGCGGCCCATTCGCACTCGAGCATGCGGGCGGCATGACGGCCGAGCGTCGAGTAGACGGCTTCGAGCGGCAGGTTGAGGTCGTGGAGCATCGCGACCGCCGGTTCCTTGATGTAGTCGACGTTCTTGGCGATGCCCATGACGAGGCGGGCGAGCGGGCCGACCTCCATCATGTGGCCCTTCCAACGCGGGCTCTTGATCCAGGAGTACTTGCCGTCCGGGGCGAGCCACTCGTACTTGGTGGGCTGGCCCACGGAGTTCTTCGAGAGCTGGTAGTCCTGGTCGGTGATGCCCTGCCAGGGGTGCAGACCCTGGTCGGCCTGCGGGTACTTGTACCACGAGTGGTCGACGAATTCCTGGATCTCGTCGGGATTGCCGGCGTCAACGTCGTGGACCTCGTCCATCTTGCCGTCGATGATGGCGCCCCTCGGAAGCTGCAGGGACTTGTCGGCCCAGTCGTTGGCGATCTCGGGGAAGTCGCCGTAGCAGAGGACGTTCTTGCTCGAGAGGCCGCCGCCGTACTTGAACCATTCAGGATAGAACGAGCCGATGGCCATGAGGTCGGGCTTGTAGACATTCTCGACGATCTCGATGGCGCGGTTGGCGATGTCGCGCATGTAGTTGATCGTCACCTGGTTGACCATAGTGCCCTGGGCGCCCGTCTCGTGCATGTTAATCGGGCAGGCCATGCCGCCGACCAGGTAGTTCGGGTGCGGGTTCTTGCCGCCGAGGATCGTGTGGATCTTCACGACGTCGCGCTGGAAGTCGAGGACTTCGAGGTAGTGCGTGACGGCGAGCAGGTTCACCGCGGGCGGGAGCTTCATCGCGGGATGGCCCCAGTAGCCCTTGTTGAAGATGCCGAGCTGGCCGGAGGCGACGAACTTCTTCAGACGGTTCTGGACGTCGCGGAAGTAGCCCACCGACGCGAGCGGGTGGTTCGGGCTGATCTTCTGCTGGATCGCGGCCGTTTCAGCGGGGTCGGCCTCCAGGGCGGAGACGACGTCCACCCAGTCGAGGGCCGAGAGTTGGTAGAAGTGCACGATGTGGTCGTGAACGTACAGGGTGGCGTTCACGAGGTTGCGCATGATGTTGGCGTTCTTCGGGATCTTGATGCCGATGGCGTGCTCGACGCTGCGGACGGCGGCGAGGGCGTGGATGCCCGTGCACACGCCGCAGATGCGTTCCACGAAGGCCCAGGCGTCACGCGGATCGCGACCCTTGAGGATCACTTCGATGCCGCGCCACATGGTGCCGGTACTCATTGCGTCGACGATCATGTTCTTGTCATCGAGGACGGCCTGCATGCGCAGGTGGCCTTCGATACGCGTCACGGGGTCGACGACTACACGACGTTGTTCACTCATTGTTCACTCTCCTGACCGATGGTCTTGTTGTTTTTCTTCACACGCGACTGCGCGACGGCGGACATCGCGATGTGGGCCGCGACGGCGACGCCGACGGCGCCGGTCACGGCAAGGCCGACCTTGTCGGCCGTGTATTCGATGCCGGCGATGGCGGGCGGCAGAACCGTGGTCTCATGGGCGTAGAACGAACCCTTGTCGAAGTAGTTCGGTTCCGAGCACCCGATGCATCCGTGGCCGGACTGCACAGGCCAGCTCAGGCCTTCGTTCCAGCGCATGGCCGAGCAGGAGTTGTAGGTCGTCGGGCCCTTGCAGCCCACCTTGTAGAGGCAGTAGCCGAGCTTGGCGCCCTCGTCGTCGAACTTCTCGACGAACTGGCCGGCGTCGAAGTGGGCGCGGCGGTAGCACTTGTCGTGGATGCGCTGGCCGTAGAACATCTTCGGACGGCCCATGCGGTCGAGCGGGGGCAGACGGTCGTAGGTGAGGATGTAGGTGATCACGCCCGACATCACTTCAGGGATCGGCGGGCAGCCCGGCACGAGCACGATCGGCTTGTCGGTGATGATGTCCGTGATCGGGACGGCCTTCGTGGGATTGGGCTTGGCGGCCTGGACGCAGCCCCAGGCGGCGCAGGAGCCCCAGCCGATGACGGCCTTGGCGCCCTTGGCGACGTGCTTGATCTTCTGGAGGAAGGTCTCGCCGCCGGGCAGGCAGTTGATGCCGTCCTGGTGGAGCGGGACGTTGCCCTCGACGGCGAGGATGTACTGGCCGTCGAAGCGTTCCATGGTCTCGGCGAGGGCCTCTTCGGCCTGCTGACCCGCGGCGGCCATGATCGTGTCGTCATAGTCGAGCGAGATCATCGAGAGGACGAGGTCCTTGGCCTGCGGATGGTAGGAACGGATGAACGACTCGGTGCAGCAGGTGCATTCCAGGCCGTGCAGCCAGATCACGGGCAGACGGGGCTTGGTCTCCATCGCATGGGCGATGTCCTTGGCGCCCGCATTGCCGAGCCCGAGGCTCGCCGCGGTGAGCGAACAGAACTGAAGGAAACTGCGGCGGCTTATGCCTTGACGTCGCAGCACCTCGTATTGGGTTTCGAACATAATCGTTTATCTCCATATTCGGGGGAGGCCGTGGGGACCCGACGCGCCGCGGCGGATGCATCCGCCTGCCGCACGGGTCTCGATCCGGTTTTCCTTCCGGTCGGGCCCTCGGGGTGTCAGCCTCCTTCCCCCGATAACAGTCTACGAAAGGGACGTCCCGTGCACATCTGTACTTTCGGTAGGAAACGCACTGAAAACATACCTCCTAAGTCGTACCCAGGATTAGAAGAACGTCCCCCGGGAGGTCTTGATACCGCCTACATGGTATTTTCCCTTAGAAGGGTTGAAGCCCCCGTCTGAACCTGTACAATTCGAAGTCTCAAGTGAAGCTTCGCTTGAGCGCCGACATGATCGGCGTACCGATGGTGGGTGTAGCTCAGTTGGTAGAGTCCCGGATTGTGATTCCGGTTGTCGTGGGTTCGAGTCCCATCTCCCACCCCAGAATTCGTGAGAAACCGCGTCCTCAGTGAGGTCGCGGTTTTTCTTTTGCCCGTCATCCACGCACGCCCTGCGCCCGTGGGTTCCCCCTCGGCCGCGGAGAACATGGGGAAAAGCATCACAACCATATGATGAAAAAGGAATTTAATACCCTGCGGGCGGATCAACGTCCCCGCCTCCTCATTCTCCCACAAGGCGCCCCCGAAGGCCATCCGGGAGACGCCGACCCCTCCTCCCCTCCCCCTTCGCGAGCCCGTCAGAAGCGGCCGTCCCCGAACTTCCCTCCCCGTTTATTCGGGTTTTCCCGACGTGTAAACAAATTGTTACTTATAAGGCCACGGGGTTTACCCTGATAAAACCATCCGAAAGTCTTGACAAGATGTAACAACGCGAGAA
>CAJMRV010000060.1 GCA_905215795.1 uncultured bacterium
CCGTGTCTCGAGCCGCCTCCTCAGGAGCCAGCCCAAGTACATCAACGTGCTCGCCCCGGTCGTCACCTTCGTCCTCACGTTGCTCTCGGGCACCGGCTACACGGCCATGTCCGTCCTCAACGTGATCCAGGAAGTGGCCAAGCAGAACGGCATCCGTCCGTCCCAGCCGCTCACCGGCGCCGTGATCGCCTCGCAGGTCGCCATCACCGCCTCCCCGATCTCCGCCGCCACGGCCGCCATGTGGGTCGTCGTCGAGACGATGGGCGTCTCCTTCGGCCAGGCCCTCTGCGTGCTGATCCCCGCCGCCTTCTTCGCCTCCGCCATCGCCGCGCTCATCTCGAGCTTCCAGGGCGTCGAACTCGACAAGGACCCGATCTTCAAGGAACGCCTCGCCAAGGGCCTCGTCTCCATGAGCTCCGCCAAGGACGCCGAGAAGGAACTCCCGAAGGGCGCCAAGGCCTCCGTCGTGATCTTCCTGCTCTCCGTCGTGTTCATCGTCTGCATGCTCCTCTTCAAGAAGGTCATCGGCCACACGCTCGGCTCGCGCGACATCATCGTCATGACCATGCTCATGGCCGGCCTGATCATGGTCTGGGTCTGCAAGGTCCCGCTCAACCAGATCAAGAAGGCCTCGCTCTTCTGCGGCGGCTATGAATCCCTGATCGTGATCCTGGGCATCGTCTGGCTCTCCTCGACGATCATCATGCCCTACATTCCCGAGATCAAGCTCCAGGCCACGGAACTGCTCACGCAGTACCCGTACCTCCTCGCCGGCGCCTTCTTCTGCGTGTCCGCGCTGCTCTTCTCGCAGGGCTCCACCTCGGCGCTCCTCGTCCCGGTGGCCGCCAGCCTCGGCTGCGACGCCTCGACGATCCTCGCCTCCTTCGTGGCCTGCTCGGCGCTCTACATCACCAACGTCTACCCGACCTCCGCGTTCGCCATCTCGACCGACGACACGGGCTCCTTCATGGGCAAGTGGTCCGGCAGCTGGGTGATCAACCATCCGTTCTTCCTGCCGGGTCTGGTCGGCCTGATCGCCGCCGTCCCGTTCGGCTTCCTCATGGCCAAGCTCGTCATCTGACAAGCCTGAGCCACAGCGCGGGGGCGGCCGCAAACGCCCCCGCCGGGGATCCCCCCGGAACACAGACAAGCCGCGGAGCCGCAAGGCCCGCGGCTTTCTTCATGCCCGCGGGAAGCATTCAGGCGTTTCGGGTTACACTTGCCCGTACCCCTTCATGAAGGAAACAAGAAAAACGGAGATCCCACCATGGCCCTTCTGCTCTTCAAGACGCCCGTGTTCGGACCGATCACGAGCCGCCGCCTCGGCGCCTCGCTCGGCGTGAACCTCCTGCCCACCGACGGGAAGCTCTGCAACTTCGACTGCCTGTACTGCGAGTGCGGCTTCAACGAGGACCACCGCCCCGCGGAGAAGATGCCCACGGCCCGCGTCGTCCTCGACGCGCTCGAGACGCGCCTCGAGGCCCTCGCACGCGACCGTCGCCGCGTCGACGCGATCACCTTCGCCGGCAACGGTGAGCCGACGATGCACCCGGAGTTCCCGGCCGTCGTCGAGGGCGTGGCCGCCCTGCGCGACCGCTTTCAGCCCGACGCGAAGATCGCTCTCCTGACCAACGCGGTGCGCCTCCTCGTTCCGGGCGTGCTCGAATCGATGCGCCTGATCGACCTCCCTATGCTCAAGCTCGACGCCGTCGACGACGAGTACGTGCGCTTCGTGGACCGTCCCCAGTGCCGCTACTCGGTCAAGGCCGTGCTCGAGGCGATGGGACGCCTTGAGACCTCCTTCTGGATCCAGACGATGTTCATGCGGGGCGAACACGAGGGACGCTCCGTGGACAACACCACGGAGGCCTTCGTCGCTCCCTGGCTCGAGGCGCTCCTCGCCCTGAAGCCCGCCGGCGTCTCGATCTACACGCTCGACCGCGACACCCCCATCGACACGCTCGTCAAGTGCGCACCCGCCGAACTCGACCGCATCGCCGAGCGCGTGCGCGCGGCGGGGCTCAACGTGCAGGTGAGCTACTGACCTGTCCGGCAGACACGGACGGAAACCATAGAAAAAGGGTCCGCGTTCCAGTGAACGCGGACCCTTCGTCATTCAGACGTCCGGGAGGCTCAGGCCGTGTAGCGGTTCTGCTGCAGGGCGCTGATGCGGTCCTCGATCGACGGGTGGGTGGCGAGGAGCGAACCCATGCCGCCGGCGATGCCGAAGCCCTTCACGGAACCCGGGAGCTCCTCGGATTCGACGCCGCCCAGACGGCGCAGCGCGGCGATCATCGGGGCGGTCGAGCCCATGATCTTGGCGGAGCCGGCGTCGGCGTGGAATTCGCGCCAGCGCGAGAAGTAGCTCACGACGAAGGCGGCGAGGAAGCCGAAGGCGATGTCGAGGACGAGGTAGGTGATGTAGTAGGCGGCGCCCGGGGCGTCGCTCTCGTTCTTCATGATGACGCGGTCGACGGCCCAGCCGATGATGCGCGAGAAGAACACGACGAACGTGTTGAGGACGCCCTGCAGGAGCGTCATCGTGACCATGTCGCCGTTCTTGACGTGGGAGATCTCATGGGCGATGACGGCCTCGACCTCCTCGCGGTTCATCAGGCTCAGAAGACCCGTGGAGACCGCGACGAGCGAGCTCGAGCGGGAGGCGCCCGTGGCGAACGCGTTGGGGTCGCCCTCGTAGATGCCCACCTCGGGCATGGGGATGCCGGCCGTGGCGGCCTCGCGGCGCACGACGTCGTAGATGTACTGCTCGACGGCGTTGTCGGGGCGGTTCGGGTCGATCATCTTGAGGCCCATCGTGTACTTCGCGATCGTCTTGCTCATCAGAAGCGAGATGAACGAACCCGTGAACCCGATCACCATGGAGAAGATGAAGAGCGCGGGCAGGTTGAGCTGCGTGCCCGTCATGGTGCCGAAGTTCACGCCCGTGAGCATCTGGATCACGGCGAGCACGATGCTCAGCATGATGAAGACGGCCAGGTTGGCGAGAATCAAAAGACCGAAGCGCTTGAACATAAGCTTGGTAATCCTTTTTGTGTGAAACAGTTCCGGGCGCCCTGGAAAAGAAGCCCGTCGAGGGGTCGGTGTAGGGCGCCGATTCCACCGGGGTGTCTATCAATTGTATTGAAAAGCTCGCGCTTTTCTAGTCCCAGCACGGCTCGATTTGTAACAAAAGCGAATCCGCACGGTTTGAAGGGATGTGGAAACGGCCTTCGGGGCGGTGTGCCCGGAAGGCCGTCAAAGGCGGATCGATGGCGCCGGGTCAGTAGCCCGAACGCGCCTTGTTCTCGAGTTCGCGGTAGGCGGGGAAGCTGTCCCAGGCGCCGCACCCGAGGCAGTGCCAGGCGAACGAACTCGCCATGAAGCCGCACTGGGCGCACTGGTAGCGCGTGTGGGAGCGTGCGTAGCGCTCGAGGAGGCGTCCCAGGAGGACCGTCTCCTCGGAGGCGCCCTCCTCCTTGGCCTTGAGGCCCGTCAACACGGAGAACGCGAGGAGCGAGGGATGGGCCTTCAAGAGCGTCTTCGTGAACTCCACGGCCTTGTCCTGGCCGTGCCAGGCAACGAGGCGCTCGATCGCGGTGATCAACACGTCCGGGCTCGCGTCCTTCTCGGAGGCCTCGCGCAGGAACGCGAGCGCCCCGTCCTCGTCGCCGGCGGCCTTCATCGCGTCGGCGATGCGGCCCACGACGAGCGGCGCGTACTCGGGATGCTCGTCGAGGACGCCGCGCCACTGGCGCAGGGCCTCCGCGACGTCGCCGCCCGATGCGGCGAGGGCCCCGAGGGCGATCCTCGCCCTGACGCTCTGCGGATTCTTGTCGAGGGCGCGGCCCAGGCAGTCCGCGGCGAAGGAGACGTCCTTGCGCTTGACGGCGATTTCAGCGAGCTCGCAGTAGAAGTGGGCGATCTCGACGGCGTGGTCTTCCCCTGCCTGCTTCTCGAGCTTCGTGGCCACGTCGACGGCCTGCGTCCAGTCGTGCTCGGTCACGTAGATGCCGAGGAGCGCCTTCAGGGCGCCCAGGTATTCGGTGGGGTCCTGGCTCAGTTCACGGTAGACGGACTCGGCGCGGCCGAAGAGGCCCGCCTGGAGGTAGTCCTCGGCGAGCGAGCGGAGCGCCAGGCGGTGCGTCGCCTCGTCCACGTCGGAGCGTTCCGCGAGGTGGCGGTGCAGGCGGATCGCCTTCTCGAACTCGCCGCGGCGGCGGAACATGAGGCCGAGGACCTGGTGGAGCTCCACCATGTCCGGGTCGTTCCTCGCCACGTCGACGAGGGCCTCGATGCCCCCTTCGGGGTCGGAGCCCATCAGGAGGGCGACCGCACGGGCGTACGCCTCGGGGACGGCCTCCTCGTTGTTCTTCTGGTCGCGCCGCTCGAGGCCGCGCGCCCACCAGCCCGCAGCGAAGAGCGCCGGGACCAGGATCAGGTACCAAAATTCAAATTCCATCGTATCTGCTCGGATGTGTGTTCCAAAGGGACGGGGCCGGCCCGCATTCCAGCGGGGGCGCCGTCCGCGTGCGCCCGCTTCAGGGGCGTCGTCCAGGGGACGCGATTTTTCCGTATTGTCCCACGTTTGGGGCGATAGGGAAAGACGGACCCTCCCGGGGGCAGGTGCGCCCGGACAATGAGAAAAGGCTGCAGCGCGTAAACACTGCAGCCTTTTCAAGTCAGCGCTCGAGGGGCTTTTTATTCAACCCGCTCGCGGCGATCGGCCTTTCGGTGGTCGGCGTCGGGTCAGCGCTGGAGGCGATTGGCGTCGACTTCCTCGCGAAGGCGCTTGCCGGCCCTGAACAGGACCGTGTAGCGCTTCGGAATCAGAACCGTCGTTCCGCTCAATGGATTGCGGCCGATGCGTTCGGCACGCTCCTTCACGCAGAAGGCTCCAAATCCGCGGAGTTCGATGCGACCCCCTTCGATGAGGGTGTCGGACATGAACCCGACGATGTTGTTGACGTAGTCAAGCGCCTCCTTTTCACGGAGACCCAGGCGCGAAGCCAACTCGGACACCAACTGAGAACGGATCATGGTTTTACCCATGTTTTTCTCCTGTTGGTTGGATTACTTCTCTTCGAGCTTGGCCTTCAACAAAGCACCGAGGTTCGTCGTGCCGGACTGAGCCGCTTCAGCGTTCACCGTTTCAAGGGCGTTCTGCGTTTCGACAGCGTCCTTGGCGCGGATGGAGAGCTGGATGTTGCGGTTCTTGCGGTCGATGTTCGTGATGACGGTTTCGACTTCGTCGCCTTCGTGGAGACGGGTCGTGGCGTCGTCGACGCGTTCGGCGGCGATTTCGCTGGCGCGGAGGTAGCCTTCGACATCGTCCGTGAGGGCGATGACGGCACCCTTGGCATCAACGGACTTCACCGTGCCCTTGACGAGCGAGTTGCGGTCGTTGGCGCTGATGAAGTTGTTGAACGGGTCGCCGGAGAGCTGCTTGATGCCGAGCGAGATGCGTTCGCGTTCGGTGTCGATGGCGATCACAACGGCTTCGACTTCGTCGCCCTTCTTGTACTTGCGGACGGCTTCTTCGCCCGGTTCGTTCCAGGAGAGGTCGGAGAGGTGGACAAGACCGTCGATACCGCCGACGAGGCCGATGAACACGCCGAAGTCGGTGATGGACTTGATCTGACCGGTGACCTTGTCGCCCTTGTTGTGGGTCTGAGCGAACTCTTCCCACGGGTTCGGACGGCACTGCTTCATGCCGAGCGAGATGCGGCGGCGGTTCTCGTCGATGTCGAGGACCATGACTTCGACTTCTTCGCCGAGCGTCACGAGCTTGCGCGGATCGACGTTCTTGTTCGTCCAGTCCATTTCGGAAACGTGGACGAGGCCTTCGATGCCGTCTTCGACTTCAACGAAAGCACCGTAGTCGGTGATGTTCGTGACCTTGCCGAAGATGCGGGTGCCCTGCGGGTAGCGGCGGGAGATGCCGACCCAGGGGTCTTCGCCGAGCTGCTTGAGGCCGAGGCTGACGCGCATCTTTTCCTTGTCGAACTTGAGGACCTTGGCCTCGAGTTCCTGGCCGACCTGGACCACTTCGCTCGGGTGGCGGACGCGGCGCCAGGCGAGGTCGGTGATGTGGAGGAGGCCGTCGATGCCGCCGAGGTCAACGAACGCACCGTAGTCGGTGATGTTCTTGACGATGCCCTTGAGGACGGCACCTTCGGTGAGCGTCTCGAGGAGCTTGGCGCGTTCTTCGCCCATGTTGGCTTCGACGACGGCGCGGCGGGACACCACGACGTTGTTGCGCTTGCGGTCGAGCTTGATAACCTTGAATTCGAAGGTCTTGCCTTCGTACGGCGTCGTGTCCTTGACCGGACGGGTGTCGACGAGCGAGCCCGGGAGGAAGGCGCGGATGCCGTTGGTCATGACGGTGAGACCGCCCTTGACCTTGCCCGTCACCGTACCGGAAACGAGTTCGCCGGATTCGAGAGCCTGTTCGAGGTTCATCCAAGCGGCGAGGCGCTTGGCCTTGTCGCGGGAGAGGAGCGTTTCACCGAAGCCGTTCTCGACGGATTCGATGGCCACGGAGACGAAGTCGCCGGGCTGAACTTCGATTTCGCCACGGTCGTTCTTGAATTCATCCACGGGCACGTAGGCTTCGCACTTGAGGCCGGCGTTGACGACGACGAACGTGCGGTCAACCTTGACGACTTCGGCGGAGATGACTTCACCTTGACGCATCTGCTGATTCTTGAGGCTTTCAGCAAAGAGTTCTGCGAAGGATTCGGGCTTGTTGATTTCGTTGGTCATTTAATGAAAGAAAATACACACCCGCGGGAGACCCCTTGGGTGGAGTTGAAAAAATGCCGCCCGGCCCCCGGTCCGGAGGAACGGTCGGCGCGGAAAAAACAGGCGTTTAGTTTACTCTAAATCGCCGAAGCTTGCCTCCAGAAGCCGAGAACTTTTTCAACGACCTCTTCGATGTTAAGCAGTGATGTGTCTAAGATTTTTGCCCCTTCGGCGGGTTTGAGCGGGGCCGTCGCGCGCTCCTGGTCGCGCTTGTCGCGGGCCTTGAGGTCCTCGAGGATCTTCTCGTAGACGACGTCGGCGCCGCGGGCGGCCTGCTGTTCGTAACGGCGGCGCGCGCGGACCTCCACGTCGGCGGTCATGAAGATCTTGAGTTGGGCCTCGGGGAAGACGACCGTGCCCATGTCGCGACCGTCGGCGACGAGGCCGGGCTCGACGACGAAGGCGCGCTGGAGTTCGAAGAGGGCCTTCCTCACGCCGGGGACGGCCGCCATGCGGCTCGTCAGGGCGCTCACCTCGTCGGTGCGGATCTCGTCGGTGACGTCCACGCCCGAAAGGAGGATGCGTCCGTTCATGAAGACGGGATGGATCGAGGCGGCGCACTTCTCGAGCGCCGCGTGGTCCTCGAAGTCCACGCCGGCGCGGATCGCGGCGAGCGTGGCGATTCGGTAGAGGGCGCCGCTGTCGAGGTAGTGGAAGGAAAGGGCCTCGGCGACGCGCTCGGCGATGGTGCCCTTGCCGCTCGCAGCGGGGCCGTCGATCGTGATGATTGCTGTCATGGTTTTTTCTGTCCGGTCGCTTTGCATCGGTTGTCGAATGGGTGCGGTTATTGTACCGAATCCACCCCGGCGGGGCGCCGGCAGGAAACGCCCCTAGAGCCTCAGCCGAAGACCGGATAACTCCCGAAGACGCGCAGGGCCCCGTCCCCGGGCGCAAGCGAACGCATCTCCGAGAGCGCCCCCGCAAGGGGGTCCGACTCCGCTTCGCCGACCACGTCGATGAAGAAGCGGTAGGAGAAGCGCCCGTTGCCCGCGGGACGCGACTCGATCCTCGTCATCTGCAGTCCGAGCCGCGCGAAGGGTTCGAGCATCCGCCAGAGCGCCCCGGGACGGTCGTCGACCGTCGTCACCAGCGTCGTCTTCCAAAATAGCGGTTCACGGGGGATCGAGGGCGCATCGTCCTCCCTCCCGAAAAGCAGGAAGCGCGTGGCGTTCCCGAAGCTGTCCTGGACGCCCTCCTCGTAGACCTCGAGTCCGTAGATCGCCGCCGCGGCGGCGGGACCGAGCGCGAGCGAGCCCTCCTCGATGGCGGCGCGCCTCGCGCCTTCGGCGTTGCTCGAGACGGGGACGCGCTCGAGGCCGGGATGACGCTCGAGGAACCCCCTGCACTGCTCGAGCGCCTGGGGATGCGCGAGCACGCGCACGGCCCGTCCGGGCGGCGTGCGCCCCATCAGGGCGTGCTCCACGTGGAGCGCGACCTCCGCCTTGACGGCGAGTTCGGTCGCGTCGAGGAGCTCCAGGGCGTGACCGACCGCGCCGCCCGTGTTGTTTTCAACCGGGATGAGCGCGAAGTCGGCCTCCCGTCCCACCGCGGCGAGCGCGGCCGCGGGGTCGCGGCAGGCGACGCCCTCGAATCCCCCGGAAAAGAGGGCCTCGACGGCGGCTTCTGAAAAGGTGCCCCTCGGGCCGAGGTAGGCGATTCGCTGGGTCACGGGCGGTTCCTCCCCTGGAATGGTTGCTTGATGGTCCTCTTAAAAGTATACGCAGGGCCCCGTGCGCTCCGCGTCGGCGGTTCACCTTAGGGGGAATGGATCGGATCCACGAAAAAAGAGGCGGTGTCCGAAGACACCGCCCTGAAAAGAAAGAACCTGGGGAAAAACGTATTGTTGTTTACCGGGTCTTCCACCAACCACGCACGTCGAGTGCAATGAAAGCGAGATAGATGAGGATCGCCACGCTGAATGCGAGCAGGCAGCACTGCGCCATGCTCATGAAATGTTGTGAGGGGATGAGGTACCAACCACCGGCCTGTTCATACATGTCGATGATGAACTTCTGCGCGGAGGAAAGGACCACGTCGGCGGGCACGTCGGCGTTGTCGTAGCCGCAGTCCCCGGTGGGGAGGAACCAGTCGGGGGCCCACTTCTCAAGCGGAAGCCCGAGGGGATAATGCGGCTCCATGGATCAGCCCTGCATGCCGAAGACGGCCATCGGGTCGTCGGAATGGATTGCATGATGAATCGCCTGGAGCTTGAGCGAGCACATCACGCCGTAGGCGGCGCCGTAGATCCCCAACGCGTAGCCGACGGCCTTGGCGGCCACGGCCTTCGGATTGATGAGGGCGACCAGTGCCCCCAGGGCCATGACGACGAAGGCGAAGCGGATGTAAACACACTGCTCGCAGGGCTTCATATAGAGCCACAC
>CAJMRV010000061.1 GCA_905215795.1 uncultured bacterium
GTGCAAACAGCCATCGCAATGCCACGCACGCGGTTGGGGAAAATCTCAGAAAGATGTGCTTGATCACCTCCACGTAGCCGCGCACGGCGAGCGTGGAGCAGTCGTACCAGGCGTCAAGGCCCGCGGCGCGCATCTTTTCGCCGCCCATGCCGAACTGCAGGGCGCCGCCCATGGCCTCCTTGACGGCAGGCAGGACGAGCGAGGCGATGAAGTCGCCGCTCGCCTCGCCGGCGAGCCAGGCCGCGCCCGAGCGCGTCGAAGTGGGGTCGAGTGGTTTGTCCGTCATGAGTCTCCCTCCGGGGATGGCGTAGTCAATGTTGTGGGTTCGGTCTTAGCGGATCAGGCCGCGCTCGCTTCCGGCGACGAAGTCGGCGAAGTGCAGGAGCGATTCGGCGCTCTCCGGGAATTCGACGGCGAGTGCACGCACGGCCTCGACGGCCTCCTTGACGAGGAGCCCGTCGCGGTAGAGCAGCCTGTAGGCCTTGTGGAGCGCGCGGACCGTCTCGTCGGAGAAGCCCGAACGGCGCAGGCCCACGGTGTTCAAACCATGGGGCGCGGCGGGGTTGCCCGAGCAGATCACGTACGGGGGCACGTCCCTCAGGCAGGCGGAGGCGCCGCCCACCATGGCGTGCGCGCCGATGCGAACGAACTGGTGCACGCCCGTCTGGCCGCCCACGATGGCGTAGTCCTCGACATGGACGTGGCCGGCGAAGGCGACGTTGTTGGCGGCGATGATGTTGTCGCCGATGCGGCAGTCATGGGCGACGTGGGCGTTGGCCATGAAGAGGTTGCCGCTGCCCACCGTGGTGACGCCCTCGTCCTGGACGGTGCCGATCGAGAACGTGCAGTTCTCGCGGATCACGTTGTGGTCGCCCACGACGAGCGCGGTGTCCTCGCCCGCGTACTTCTTGTCCTGCGGATGGCACCCGATGGAGGCGCCCGCATAGACCACGTTGTACTCGCCCAACGTCGTGCGGCCCTCGACCGTCACGTGGTTGCGCAGATGCGTGCCGCGCCCGATCCGGACGTCCGGGCCCACCAAGCAGAAGGGGCCCACCACGACGTCTTCGGCCAGTTCGGCCTTGGGATCGACATAAGCGGAGGGATGAATCTGAGCCATAAATCTATTTACCTGTTTTCTTCATGAATGACGAAGCGGCGGGCGCCGCCTCGGCGGTCCCGCGCGTCCGGCCCGCGAGGGGACGATCCCCTCCTTGCAGGCGGCCTCAGTCCTTCTTCTGGGGGACCGGGCGGTAGGCGCACATGAGTTCGGCGCTCGCGACGACGACGCCGTCGACGCGGGCCACGGCCTCGAAGAGGCCAAGGCCCATCTTCGAGCGGAGGAACTGACCGGTGATCTCGATCTGGTCCCCGGGCTGGACGACACGCTTGAAGCGGGCCTTGTCGATGCCGGCGAAGTAAAAGAGCGAGTTCTTGCGGTCGGTGCCTTCCGGGAGTCGCGAGAGCGCGATGATGGCGCAGGACTGCGCCATCGCCTCGACGATCAGCACGCCGGGCATGACGGGCACGTGCGGGAAGTGCCCCTGGAACTGGGGTTCGTTGGCGGTCACGTTCTTGATCACCACGACGCGGCCGGCCTCGGTGTCGAGTTCACGGACGCGGTCGATCATAAGGAACGGGAAACGATGAGGCAGTTCATCCATGATCTCGGTGATCGTCAAGCTTTTTACCGTCATAAGAATTTCACTCCAAAGGCTATCTGGCGCCGGCGGGGCCCCTCGGGACCTCCCCTTTCAAACAAAAACTCCGGCACGCGGTTGATTGTATTTTAGTCTTTCCTGAGGGAGGCCACTTCGCGCTCGAGGGCCTTGAGGTCCTTGCGGATCTGCGGGAGGCGCCCGATGATGGCCGCCGTGAGCTGGAAGCTCTTGACGTCCATGGCGGGGAAGAAGCCCATCTTCGTGGCCGGCTCGTCGCTCCAACTCGTGATGTTCGAGGCGGGACCGACGGTCGAGCCGGCGGGGATGCTGATGTGGCCGTTGATGTTGGCGGCGCCGCCCACGATGGTGTGCGCGCCGATCCTGGTCGAGCCGGCCACGCCCGTGCAGGCGGCCATAACGCAGTGTTCGCCCACGTGCACGTTGTGGCCGATCTGGATCTGGTTGTCGAACTTCGTGCCCGAACCGACGACGGTGTCCTCGAGGGCGCCGCGGTCGATCGTCGTGTTGGCGCCGACCTCGACGTCGTCGCCGATCACTACGCGGCCGGTCTGGGGGATCTTGACCCATTCGCCCTTAAACGGGGCGAAGCCGAAGCCGTCGGCGCCGATGACGCAGCCGGGCTGGAAGATGCAGCGGTCGCCCACGACGGTGTCGCGTTCGAGGACGACGTTCGGGTAAAGGATGCAGTCCTCGCCCACCGTGACGCGTTCGGCGACGACGGCACCCGACTTGACGACGGTGCGCGCACCGACCCTGGCGCCCGACTTCACGACGGCCATCGGCTCGATGCAGGCACTCGGATCAACATGGGCGTCGGCGGCCACGAAGGCCTGCGGGCTCACGCCGGCGGGGACCTCCTCATGATGGAACACCTGGCCGGCGAAGGCGAAGAACGCATAGGGGTTGTCACAGAGCACCAGCGTGGCCTCGGCGCGGGGCTCCTCGCCGAAGAGGGCGCGGGCCTCCTTTTCGCGGAGCACGAGCACGCTCGCGCGGCTCGCCTTGAACGCCTCGGCGTAGGCCGGGTCGGTGAGGAAGGCGATGTCGCCCTCGCCCGCCGCCGCGGGGGCGTTGAAGCGGGCCACCTCGACGTCGACGGGGCCCACGGGTTCGAGAACGAGGCGGTCCTTGGAGAGGACGCGCACGCGGTTAAGCAGTTCGGAAAGCAGCATAGGATTCGTCCGTTTGTCTTCAATGAAAAGTTTTTGGTAGGTGCATTTTAACCTTTATCAAACGGAAAACGGCGCCCCACTGCCGTGAAACGCCGCCTTCCCGTGAAGTCCGTCCCTTCCGGGGGTCACTTCGCCGCGGGTTTGACGCCCTTGTCGAGCTCCTTGATCACGCGGTCGGTGATGTCAATCTTCGAGCTCGCGTAGAACGCGTCCTGGATGATGAGGTCGTAGTGCTCGTCCTCGGCGATCTTCCTCAGGATCTGCGCGGCCTTGTTCTGCAGGAGGATCACCTCCTCGTTGCGGCGCAGGTTCATCTCCTCGCGCGTCTCCGAGTCGCGGCGGGCCATCTCGCGTTCGATCTCGGCGAGCTCGCGCTGCTGTTCGAGGCGCTCGGTCTCCGTCATCGTCGGCGCGGAGGCCTGGTACTGCTCGATCCGCTGCTTGTAGCGCTTGGTGATCGCATCGACGTCCATCTGACGGCGCTGGTGCTCCTTGTTGAGCCGTTCGGTGGCCTGTTCGGAAGCGGCCGAGCTCGTGAGGAGGCGCTGGAGGTCGAAGTAGGCGACCTTCAGGTCCTGCGCTCCGGCGGGAATGCTCGCCAGGGCGATCAGGGAGGCGCCCAGCAGCGCCACGATGTATTTCTTAGCCATGTTTCACCTCTTTCATGAAAATGCCGTGTTGATTCGGACGAAGGCCGCCGCCCCCTTCTGATGCGGGTGGCGGGCGGCCTTCATTGCGTCGCCGTTCATCGTTAGAACGACGTGCCGATCTGGAACTGGAAGCGTTCGGTCTCGTCGGTCTTCCCGTTGATATCCTTCCTGATCGGGAAGGCGTAGGAGAACTTCAACGGGCCGAGCGGCGAGAGCCACGCCAGGCCGATACCGGTCGAGGCGCGCAGCTCCTTGAGCTTGACCTTCTGCTTGGTCCAGTTGCCGTCCTTGTAGTCGTAGCCCCAGCCATTGCCCACGTCGAGGAAGCCGAAGACACGCAGCGAGCGGTCGCCGCCCGGGAGCGGCGTGAGAATTTCGACGGAGCCCATGATCTCACGCGTGGCGCCGTAGTAAGTGTAGTCATTACCGTTCTTGGAATAACCACCCAGCGTGCCCGACTGGAAGCCGCGCACGGAACCGATACCGCCCACGTAGTAATTCTTGAAGAACGGGAAGAGCTTGCCCTTGCTGTCGCCGTAGACGTCGCCGTAGCCCGCCTCGCCGGAGACGGAGAGCGTGAGCGACTTGGTGAGCGGGAAGAACGTCTGGAACTGGTAGGTCGCCTTGTAGTAGTCGATCTTGGAGCCCGGGACGGACGCGGCGATGTTGAGTCGCTGGAGCGTGCCGCGGGTCGGCGCGAGCGCGTTGTCGCGGCTGTCGCGGCCCCAGCCGATGGTGGCCAGGTAGTTGACCGGGTTCTTGCCGTAGTCATTGAAGTACTGCTGGTACTGGGCGTCGGTGTTGGACGAGCCGTCAAGGAGCTTCACCTGTTCAACGCGGCCGCCGAAGTAGACGCGGTCGACCGGCGTGAAGGGCACGCCGAAGTTGACGCCGGCGGTGCGGTTCTCATACTTGACCTGGGCCGTGTTGTCCTCCTTGGTCAGGTCGACGCGCTGGATCGAGGCGTCCCAGTCACGGCTGATGCCCGTCGTCGTGATGTACGGTTCGGAGACCGACACGCCGATCGTGCGCTGCGACTTGGAGGTGTTCAGGTTGACGCTCAGCGCGTTGCCCGTGCCCATGATGTTGTTCTGGGAGAAGCCCGCGGTGAGGACCACCTTGTCGGAGGTGGAGTAGCCCGCGCCGAGGGAGACCTGGCCGGTCGGACGTTCCTTGACGTTGATGTCGAGGTCGACCGTATCGCGGGTGCCCGCCACGGCGGACGGTTCGGCGACGACGCTCTCGAAGAAGCCGAGACGGTCGATGCGGTCGCGCGAGGCGGCGACCTTGTCGCTGTCGAACCAGCTCTGTTCGTACTGGGTGACTTCGCGGCGGATCACGTCGTCGTGCGTGCGGTTGTTGCCGGTGATGTTGACGTGGCGCACGTAGACGCGGCGGCCCGGGTCGACCGTGAAGAGGATCTCGACGGTGCGCTTCTCCTTGTCGATCACCGGGGTCGGGTTCGCCGAGGCGAACGCGTAGCCGAGCGTGGAGAGCTTGGCGGTGATGCGGCGGGAGACGTTGTTGACGAGTTCGGCGTTGAAAACGGAGCCCACCTTGAGGTCGTCCATCTTCTTGAACTCTTCATCCAGGCCGAGCATGTCGCCGTCCAGGCGCGAGCCCGAGATGGTGTACTTGTCGCCCTCGAAGAGGTTCACCGTGAGGAAGACCGCGTCGCGGTCGGGCGAGATCTGGACCTGCACGCTGTCGATGCGGAAGTCCAGGTAGCCGCGGTTCATGTAGTAGGAGCGCAGGCTCTCGAGGTCGGCCGCGAGCTTTTCACGGCTGTAGAGGTCGCGCTTGGTGTACCAGCTCCAGAACCCGGAGGGCTGCAGCTGGATCTCGTCCTCGAGGTCCGAGGAGGAGAAGACCTTGTTGCCGACGAAGCGGATCGACTCGATCTTGGCCGGACGGCCTTCGTCGACGTTGATGTTCACGCGCACGCGGTTGCGTTCGAGCGGCGTGACGTTCGTCTTGATCTGCACGCCGTAGAAACCGCGCGTGAGGTACTGGCGGCGTAGCTCCTGGTCGGCGCGGTCGAGCGTGGCCTGGTCGAAGATGCGGCCTTCGGCGAGGCCCACCATGCGCAGGCTCTTCTCGACGGCGGCCTTGTCGAAGGCCTTGATGCCGTGGGTTTCGATGTCGGCCACGGCCGGGCGCTCGATGACCTTGATCACCACGTCGTCGCCGGCGCGTTCGATGCTGACGTCCTTGAAGAGGCCGGAGCGGTAGAGGGCGTGGATGGCGCGCGTGGCCATCTCGGGGGTGTATTCGTCACCGGCCGTGAACGGAAGGTGCGAAAAAACGGTCCCCGGTTCGGTGCGTTGAATGCCTTCAACACGGATGTCGGAGATGACGAAGGCACCGGCACTGTTGCAAAGCAAGAATGCGGCGGCCACCGAGGCGGCCATCTTGGTCAAATTGGGAAACAAAGTCGTTCTCTCTTGTTGTGTTGTGAATAACGGGAAGCGTGTCCCCGGGTCGGTCGCGGACCGACGCCCGGCACGGCGCCCCGACCTCCCTTCAGGAGGCGGCGGGAGCCCCGGTTGAACACCCGGCGCGGATGGTCTTCGCTCCAAATGGGAATAAGTTTACAAAAAAAAGCGCCGGAGGGGTGCATCCGACAAGTGCTTTAGGTGCCGAAACCCCTCTGAAACACCCGTCGGAGCAGGATTGTTAAGGGTTATTGCTAACCAAACCTCCCGATGTCGTTGACGCTCGTCCAGAAGACGAGGCCGAGCATCAGGAAGAGCGAGACCCCCATGAGGGCGTTGACGGTCTTCGGACCGATGCGCCGGCCGAGGGCTCCCTCGACGCCGAGGATGACGAGCCGTCCCCCGTCGAGCGCCGGAATGGGCACGAGGTTGATGAAGGCGAGCGCCATCGAGATCTGGCCGAGGAACCCGAGGAAGGCCCCCGCTCCGAGGAAGGCCGAGACGCCGGCGGCGAGCCCGATGCCGATCGGACCGCTCAGCTGGTCGGCCGAGGCGCCCCCGTCGGAGGGTGCTCCACCCGGGCGGCGCTCCCCGCCCGAGACGAGCGCGGTGAGGAAGTTCCACTGGTTCTTGAAGGTGACCCAGGCGCGGTCCCAGCCGTAGGCTGGCGCCTCGGCGAGCGGGACGCGGACGATGACGGGGTCGGCCCAGGCGCGGAAGGCGACGCCGAAGCGTCCGTCCGTGCCGGGCGTCACGGTGAGTGCGACCTCGGCGGCGGAGCCGCCCTCCTGGCGGCGCACGACGAGCGCGAGGGGCCGTCCGGGATTGGAATTCGCAGCTTTGAGGAAGCACGCCCCGTTGCAGGGCTGTCCCTCGAGCGTGAGGAGCACGTCCCCGCGGCGCAGGCCGCCCGCTTCAGCAGGCGAGCCCTCGAGGACATCCATGATGCGCACGGCGCGTTCGGCCGTGAGGCCCACGGAGGCCGGGTCGGCGATGATCGCCACGCCCGAGAGGTCGAGCGGGAATTCGGTGGTGCGGCCCGCGCGCTCGACGATCACCCGGACGCCCGGGCGTCCGGCCCGGTCGTTGAGTTTGTCGAGGAGGTCGCCGAAGGAGCGAACCGGTTCGTTGTCCACGGAAAGGAAGGTGTCCCCGCGCACGAGCCCCGCCCTCGCCATGAGGGTGCCCTCGGCGACCGGACCCGCCGTGGCGACGAAGTCCCGGTGGCCGACGAGACCCGAAGCGGTGAAGAACGCCCAGGCGGCGACCACGTTGACGGCCACGCCGGCGACGAGCACGACGGCCTGCCTGAAGCGCGGGAGCGAACTCAGGTCTCGCTCCCAGGGCCGCGTGGGTGCCTCGGGCGAGGCGGTCTCGGTCGTGCGGATGTTGACGAAGCCTCCCAGAGGGACGGCCCTCACGTTGAAGGCCGTCCCGAAGCGCCTGAACCCGAAGAGACGGGGCCCCACCCCGATTGAGAACTCGGGGCACTCGACCCCGTAGAAGCGGGCCGCCAGATAGTGGCCCCCTTCGTGGAGGAGCACCAGGAGGAAGATCGCGGCGACGCCCCAGAGAAGGCTCAGGGCGTAGAGCTGGTTCATCGGATCTCCCGGTCGATGAGCTCGCGCGTCCTGGCGCGCACTTCGGCGTCCAGGGCGAGGATGCCGGCCACGTCGCCGGGCAGGCCCACGACGACCGTCTCGAGCATGCGGCCCACGGTGCGGGCGATGTCGGTGAAGGCGACCTCGTGGTTGAGGAAGGCCGCGTTGGCGACCTCGTTGGCGGCGTTGAGCACGATCGACGCGCCGCCGCCCGCCTCGAGGGCCGAGAAGGCCATCTTGAGGAGCGGGAAGGTCTCGGTGTCGGGCTTCTCGAAGGTGAGCGAGCCCACGGCGGCGAGATCGAGCCTGGCGTTGCCCCCGGCGAGGCGTTCGGGGAAGCCGAGCGCGTAGGCGATCGGGTGGCGCATGTCGGTCGAGCCCATCTGGGCGATCAGGCTGCCGTCGGCGAATTCAACGGCCGAGTGCACGACGCTCTGGGGATGCACGACGACGTCGATGCGTTCGGGCGGGACGTCGAAGAGCCAGCGCGCCTCGATCACCTCGAGGCCCTTGTTCATGAGGGTGGCGGAGTCCACGCTGATCTTGGCGCCCATGGACCACTTGGGATGGCGAACGGCCTCCTCGGGGGTGATCCCGGAGAGGTCCCTGCGGCCGCGGAACGGGCCGCCCGAAGCGGTGAGCAGGATGCGGCAGGTGCGGCGCATCTCCTCGGAGGCGCCCTGCAGGCACTGAAAGATGGCGTTGTGTTCACTGTCCACGGGAAGAAGCGTGGCGTTGTTGCGCTCGATCGTCTCCATCAGGAGCGAGCCGCCGCAGACGACGCTCTCCTTGTTGGCCAGGAGCAGACGCTTGCCCGCCTCGACCGCGGCGAAGGTCGGGGCGACGCCAGCGGCGCCCACGATGGCCTGCACGACGGCGTCGGACTCTGGGTCGCGCGCGAGGGCCTCCATGGCCCCGGCGCCCGCCATGGCGGTCACGCCCGTGAGGCCGGCCGCGAGAAGCTTCTCCTCGAGTTCATCGAGACGGCCCTCGTCGGCGATCGCGACGTACTTGGGATGCGTTTCACGGGCCACGGCGACGAGCTCGTCGACGCGGCGGCCGCCGGCGACGGCGTGGATGTGGAAACGGTCGGGATGACGGCGCACGACGTCGAGGGTCGAGGCGCCGATGCTGCCCGTGGCGCCGAGCAGCGTGATGGCTTCAGACATGGTTCTGATCAGGGTTGTCGGGTTGAAAAACGTCTCAATTATCGCACCAAAGGAGCGTCACCGCCGCCTTGAAGCGCAAGGCGTGCTGAGCATAGCGACTGAACAAAAATTCAAAAAAGTCAGAATAAGATGGTCAAATATTATCAAGAAGAACAACATGCGGCGGAATCTGCTGATACAGAAGGAAAAATGCATTTTTACAAAAAGCTAACCCACTTGGCGTTTATCCCATCATGGTTTATGCCGACCCCTTTTTATGGGTTATGAACACAGCGAAATCGTATGCTATCAGAAAGTCCCCATCCAAAGGAGTCAACCCTGAAGATGAAAACCCCATTGACCCTTCTCGCGTCGGCCATC
>CAJMRV010000062.1 GCA_905215795.1 uncultured bacterium
GACGGCGCCGCGGGCGAGTTCGCCCGCCTCCTCAAGCGCGATGCGGGCCGAGCCCACGCGGTTCATCTGGCCGGCGCCCACGCCGATCAGGCGGCCGTCGCGGGCGACGGTGATGGCGTTCGACTTGACGTGCTTGACGGCCTTCCAGGCCAGGCGGATGTCCTCGAGCATGCCTTCGGGCATGGGGGTCTTGCCGACGACCTTCCAGTCGGAGCCGTCTTCGTCGAGGAGGTTCCTCTCCTGGACGAGGAAGCCGCCGGAGACGGGTTCGATCCAGGGCTGCGAGGCGAGGGCGGCGGTGTCGAGCATGCCCTTGGTGTCGAGCACGCGAAGGTTCTTCTTCTGCTTGAACACCTCGAGGGCGGCCTCGGTGTAGGACGGGGCGACGACCGCCTCCATGAAGGTCTTGACCACCTCGAGGGCGAACGCCTCGTCGACCTCGCGGTTGGCGGCGATGATCCCGCCGAAGGCGGAGACCGGGTCGCAGCTCAGGGCGCGGCGGTACGCGTCGGCGATGTCCTCGCCGAAGGCGAGCCCGCAGGGGTTCGTGTGCTTGATCACGGCGCAGGTCGGGGCGTCGCGGAACTCGTTGACGAGCGCCCAGGCGGCGTCCACGTCGACGATGTTGTTGTAGGAGAGGGGCTTGCCCTGGTGGAGGACGGCCCCGGTGATCGAGCCCGCCACCGGCGACTGGCGGTACAGGGCCGCCTTCTGGTGGGGGTTCTCGCCGTAGCGCATGGCCTGGATCTTCTCGCCGCCGATGCTCTTTTCGACGGGGAAGTCCTCGCCCGCGTAGACGCGTTCGAGGTAGTTGGAGACCATGGCGTCGTAGCGGGCCGTGTGTTCGAAGGCCTCGCGGGCGTAGCGGCGGCGCTGCTCGATGTCGAACCCGCCGGTTTTCGCGAGCGATTCGATCGCCTCGGGGTACTGGCGCGGCGAGACGAGGATTGCGACGCGTTCGTGGTTCTTCGCGGCCGAGCGGACCATCGTGGGGCCGCCGATGTCGATGTTCTCGATCGCCTCGGCGACGGTGCAGCCCTCGCGGGCGATGGTCGCTTCAAACGGATAGAGGTTCACGACCACGGCGTCGATCGGCGTGATGTCGTGCTCCTCGAGCGTCTTCATGTGTTCGGGCGTGGGACGGGCGAGGATCGCGCCGTGCACGTGCGGGTCGAGGGTCTTGACGCGGCCGTCGAGGATTTCCGGGAAGCCGGTCACCTCGGAGATGCCGACCACCTCGAAGCCCTCGGCCTTGAGGGCGCGGGCGGTGCCGCCCGTGGAGACGATCTCCCAGCCCGCGTCCTTGAAGGCACGGGCGAGTTCGAACAAACCGGTCTTGTCAGAGACACTCATTAAAACGCGTTTCACAGGGAGACTCCTTTGTCGGTGATGGATACGCGGCGGCCTTCAACCTCGAGGGCGTCGCGGCAGAAAAGGGAAATGGCCTCGACGTAGAGGCGGTGCTCCTCGACGAGGATCCTCGAGGAGAGCGTCTCCTCGGTGTCGTCGTCGAGGACGGGGACGGCCTTCTGGCCGATGATCGGGCCGGAGTCGAGTCCGGCGTCGACGAAGTGCACGGTGCAGCCGCTCACCTTGACGCCGTGTTCGACGGCCTGGCGCTGGGCGTGCAGGCCGGGGAAGCTCGGCAGGAGCGAGGGGTGGATGTTCATGATCGGGGCGTGCACGCCCTTCATGAAGGTCGGCCCGAGCACGAGCATGTAGCCCGCGAGGACGACGAGGTCGTATTCGTGTTCGTTGACGGCCTCGACGAGGGCGGCCTCGTAGGCCTCCTTGTCGGCGAACGAGCGGCGGACGACGGCGCGGGCCTCGATGCCCGCCTTCCTCGCGCGCTCGAGCGCGGGGGCGTCCGCCTTGTTCGAGAAGAGCGCCTCGACGCGTGCGTCGATGCGGCCCTCGGCGATCGCGTCGGCGATCGCCTGGAAGTTGCTGCCGCGCCCGGAGGCGAGGACGATGATGCGTTTGGTCATGTGTATCGTTGTGGCTTGGGGTTCGTCAAAGGTCCTGCTTCGGGGGCGCTCTTAGAGCCCCTTGATCTTCACGACGCCGGAGCCTTCGGTGATGCGGCCGATTTCATGGGCCTCGGCACCGCGTTCGGCGAGCGTGGCCATGACGGCGTCGAAGTCCTCGGGGGCGACGATCAGGACGAAGCCCACGCCCATGTTGAAGGTGCGGTACATCTCGTGGGGCGCGACGTTGCCGAGGGCGGCGAGATGGTCAAAGAGCGGGCTCCTCGTCCAGAGGGCCGGGTCGAGCTCGGCGTCCACGTCCGAGGGGAGCGAGCGCGGGAGGTTCTCGAGGAGGCCGCCGCCCGTGATGTGGGCCATGGCCTTGAGGGCGTACGGATGACGCTCCATCAGGGCGAGCACGTCCTTGACGTAGATGCGGGTCGGGGTGAGGAGCGCCTCGCCGAGGGGCTTGTCGAGCCCTTCGAGACGCGCCTCGGGCTTGAGGCCCGCCATGTCGAAGAAGACCTTGCGCGCGAGCGAGTAGCCGTTGCTGTGCAGGCCGGTCGAGGCGAGGCCGATCACGCGGTCGCCCTTTTTGACGGTCGAGCCGTCGATGATGTCGCCGCGGTTCACCGCGCCCACGCAGAAGCCGGCGACGTCGTACTCGTCGGTCTTGTAAAAGCCCGGCATCTCGGCGGTCTCGCCGCCGATCAGGGCGCAGCCCGCCTGGCGGCAGCCCTCGGCGACGCCCTTGACGACGTCGGCGACCACTTCGGGTTCGAGGCGGCCGAGCGCCATGTAGTCGAGGAAGAAGAGGGGTTCGGCGCCCGAGACGAGGATGTCGTTGACGCACATGGCGACGCAGTCGATGCCGATCGTGTCGTGGATGCCGGTGAGGAAGGCCACCTGGAGCTTGGTGCCCACGCCGTCGGTGCCCGAGACGAGGACCGGGTCGGTGAACTTCTTCGTGTCGAGGGCGAAGAGTCCGCCGAAGCCGCCGATGCCGGAGACGACCTCCGGACGGTAGGTGGACTTCACGTGGGGCTTCATGAGTTCGACGGCCTTGTCGCCGTTGTCGATGTTCACGCCGGCTTCGGCGTAGGTCATTTGCTTGTTGGTCATGTTCCGTACTCGCTTCGTGAGAGGTTTGAGAGGTGCGTTGGGGCCGGACTCATTCGTCCGCGGTGTCGGGGGTGCCCATCTTGTATTCGCCGTTGAGGCAGGCGGTGCAGAATTCGTCGCGTCCGCCCACGGCCTCGATCAGGCCGGGAAGACTGAGGAAGTGCAGGCTGTCGGCGCCGATGTGGCGTCGGATCTCCTCCTCGGTGTGGGTCGCGGCGATGAGCGTCTCGCGGATGCCCGTGTCGATCCCGTAGTAGCAGGGGAAGCGCACGGGCGGGCACACGACGAGGAAGTGCACTTCGGTGGCGCCCTTCTCGCGCAGGCGTTCGACGAGGCGGCGCGAGGTGGTCCCGCGCACGATCGAGTCGTCGATCACGGCGACGCGCTTGCCCTTGAGCTCGGCTTCGATCGGGTTGAGCTTGAGGTTGACCATCAGTTCGCGCAGGGCCTGCGTGGGCTGGATGAAGGTGCGGCCGGTGTAGCGGTTCTTGAGGATGCCCTGGGTGAGCACGTGGTTCTGCGCGTGGGCGAAGCCCTGCGCGGCGGTCGTGCCGGAGTCGGGCACCGGGATGACGATGTCCACGTCGAGGCGCTCGATCTCGCGGGCGAGGATCTCGCCCATGCGGCGGCGCGACAGGTCGACGTTGACGCCGTCGAGGGTGGAGTCCGGACGGGCGAAGTAGACGTACTCGAAGACGCAGTGGGCCTTGCAGCTCCCGGGGACCGGGGCCGTGAAGCTCTTGACGCCCTTTTCATTGATGACGAGGACTTCGCCGGGCTCGAGGTCGCGGATGAACCGGGCGCCCACGGTGTCGAGCGCGCAGCTCTCGGAGGCGACCACGTAGGCGCCGTCGTCAAGCTCGCCCAGGCAGAGCGGGCGGTTGCCGAACGGGTCGCGGGCCGCGAAGAGGCCGTCCTCGTTGAGGGCGACGAAGGCGTAGGAGCCGCGCAGCTCGCCCATGGCCTTCATGAGGGCCTCCTCGAGGGGGATCCCGCCGTATTGGGCGAGCAGGTGCACGACCACTTCGGTGTCGGTGGTGGTGTGGAAGACGGCGCCCTTGGCCGAGAGGCGCCTCCTCAGGCATTCGGTGTTCGAGAGGTTGCCGTTGTGGGCGAAGGCGATCGGGCCGTGGGAGTTGTAGCCGACGATCGGCTGGGTGTTGATCTCCGAGGAGCAGCCCGTGGTGGAGTAGCGGACGTGTCCGATGGCGGCGTCGCCGTAAAGCGGCTTGAGGGTGGCTTCGTTGAAGACCTCGGTGACGAGGCCGAGGCCCTTGTGGTAGTGGACCTGATGGTCCCCGTCGAGCGTGGCGATGCCGCAGCCTTCCTGGCCGCGGTGCTGCAGGGCGAAGAGCCCGAAGTAGGTCAGCTGGGCGACCTCCCTGCCGGGAGCCCAGATTCCGAAAACGCCGCATTCCTCATGGAAGCGGTTGTCTTGGCCGATAAACACGTTTGTTTTCTCCGGTGACCGTCCGCGCGGGAGGCGTCGCCGCGCCGGGGTCGTTTGTTGCGATGAGGGGGTGTTGGGGGTTGGAGAACGGCCGGTCCCGGTAAGCCATCTCCTCCGCCTCCCCTTATGTGAAAGGGTCGGAGAGGTGGAGGAGCATGGGTCGGGCGCCCGGCCGGGCGCTCAATGTGTCAGGCGGTCAGGCGAGTTCGGCGCGCAGGCGCTTGAGGACTTCCTGATAGGCCTCCTCGACGCGGCCGAGGTCGCGGCGGAAGCGGTCCTTGTCGAGCTTCTCGTTGGTCTTGGCGTCCCAGAGGCGGCAGGTGTCCGGCGTGATCTCGTCGGCCAGGATGATCTTGCCGCAGGGGCGGCGGCCGAACTCGATCTTGAAGTCGATCAGGCGCAGGCCGGCTTCGCCGAAGATCTTCTTCAGGAAGTCGTTGATCTTGAAGGCCTGTTCGGAGATGAACTTGATCTCCTCGGCGTTGGCGATGCCGAGGGCCTGGATGTGGTAGTCGTTGACCATCGGGTCGCCGAGCTCGTCGTTCTTGTAGCAGAACTCGAGGATCGGGGTCTTGAGGACCTCGCCTTCGGGGCGGCCCAGGCGCTTGGCGAGGGAGCCCGCGACGACGTTGCGGACGATCACCTCGAGCATGACGATCTCGACCTTCTTGACGAGCTGGTGCTTGTCGTCGACCTTTTCGACGAGGTGGTTCTCGATGCCGAGCTGGCCGAGCTTCTTGAAGATGAGCGTGGTGATCTCATTGTTCATGATGCCCTTGTCGTGGATCTGGCCCTTCTTCTCGCCGTTGAAGGCGGTTGCGTCGTCCTTGAATTCGACGTACAGAAGGTCCGGGTCCGAGGTCTTGAACATCTTCTTGGCCTTGCCTTCGTAGAGTTGTTCGAGTACTTTGACGTCCATGATGTCTCTCCTTAAGAGTGAACAAGAAAGAAAACGGTGCGGCGCTCCCGACGGGAGCCGTCCCGCGTGAAGGTTGTAAAAAAAGCCTGCGGCACTATTCGGGTGCGGCAAGCTTGGATTGGATTCGCTGGTTCTTTTCTTTCACGGCGCGGGCCATCTCGGCCTTGTACTCGGCGAGCTTTCCGGCGAGGGTCTCGTCGGAGATCGCGAGCATTTCAATGGCGAGGAGCGCCGCGTTCTTGGCGCCGTCGATGCCGACGGTGGCGACGGGCACGCCGCTTGGCATCTGGACGATCGAGTAGAGGGAGTCGAGGCCGTTGAGGCTCGTGGCGTTGATCGGCAGGCCGATCACGGGGAGCGTGGTCTTGGCGGCGAGGACGCCGGGGAGGTGGGCTGCGGCGCCGGCGGCGCCGATGAGCACCTTGAGGCCGCGTTCACGGGCGGATTCGGCGTAGCCGAGGGCCGCTTCGGGGGTGCGGTGGGCGCTCGCGACGATCATCTCGAAGCCCACGCCGAAGGACGTGAGGACATCGGCCGCTTTGGCCAAGACGGGATAGTCCGAGTCACTGCCCATGACGATTCCGACTTTTGCATTCATGGAAGGTCTCCTGAAGGGAAAGAATTCAAAAAAACGCTTGAATATGAAAAAGCCCAGACGGGTAGATTCCAATTGTTATGAGGAAACCTACCCGCCTGGGCTTTTATCCCTTCGGTGTAGCACGGGTCTGCTTTCAACTCCTGACCCGGCCCACGCCACTTGGTTGGCGATGAAGCCACCCTAGGCGTGCTTTCCCGTATTTTGATATATCCATTGGAGGATACGACATCTACGGCTTTCAAATATTCTTGAAATTTCGAGGTGAAGTCTAGCATCTTTGTTTCGAAGACGGCCCCGAAGCGGCCTTGGGGAAAACCCTCATGTGTGGATTGGAGCCCTTGAATGGGTTGGTTTTGCGTTGTCATAACGGATTGAACACTTTGAATTATAAGAAAAAACGCCTTCCGCTGCAGTGACGAATCAGTATTTACCCTAATGCCCGTCGGGGGCCCCGGAAGGCCCCTCGGGGTTCTCCCCTAAGGAGGGATGGGCGCTTCTATCCGTCGTGAAATGCATCCTGATGTAACAAGACGTGTGCATTATTTTCCCTTTATCGAAAATCACGTTCTGATAACCCGGAGCGGGGAGGGCGGGGCCCCTCCGGAAACGACGCCGCCCGCGCTCCATCAGGGGCGCGGGCGGTGGTGAGGGAACGTTGTCCATCGTCCCCCGTCATTATCGCGGGTCACCCCCGCGGGAGGACCCGTTGATTAACGCTCAGTTAAAGGGACGGGGCTTGAGGGTGTCGTTCGTCGAAGGCGGCAGGATCGGCAGCGTGAGCTTGGGCTGCTCGCCGGTGAGGGTCTTCAGGAAGGCCACGATGTCGTCGGTCTCCTGCTTGGTGAAGTTCTTGCCGAGCTGGGCGCGGCCCATGATGCGCACCGCTTCTTCGAGCGACCAGACCGAGCCGTCGTGGAAGTACGGATACGTGAGTTCGACGTTGCGCAGGATCGGGGTCTTGAAGTGGAAGCGGTCAGCTTCGTTCTTCGTGACGTCGACGCGGCCCTGGGCGGGGTTGGACGTCTTGACCGGGTTGACCAGGCCGAACTTCTGGAAGGTGGTGCCGCCCACGACGGGGCCGTTGTGGCACATGACGCAGCCGGAGGCCTTGAAGATCTGGTAGCCCTTGAGTTCCTGGGCTGTGATGGCGGTCTTGTCGCCCTTGAGCCAGAGGTCGAAGCGGGAGTTGGGGGTGCGCAGCTGCTTTTCAAACTCGGCGATCGCGGCGGTGATCTCCTGGATCGTCACGTCGTCCTTGCCGAACACGCTCTTGAACTCGGCGCGGTAGGCCGGGATCGACTTGATGAGGTCGACGGCGAGGTCATGACTGAAGCCCATTTCCTTGGGGTTGGCGATCGGGCCGCCGGCCTGGTCCTGGAGGTCCTTGGCGCGGCCGTCCCAGAACTGGGCGATCTGCTTCTCGGCGTTGAGCACGGTCGGGGCGTTGATCGGGCCCTGCTGCCAGCGGTCGCCGATCGAGGTGGGCAGGTTGTCGGTGCCGCCCATGCTCAGGTTGTGGCAGGAGTTGCAGGAGATGAAGCCGGACTTGGAGAGGCGCGGGTCGAAGTAGAGCTTCTTGCCGAGTTCGGCGAGCTTGAGGTTGATGTTCTGGGCGGGTTCGATGACCTGGATCGGTTCGAGATTGGCGGGGCCTTCATTGGCCGGGACGGCGAAGGCGGTTCCGACGGCCGACGCGACGAGCGCGGCCAAAAGCGTGGTCTTCATCATCACTTATCTCCTTTTGGATGGACGAAAGCAAGACAAGGGGTTTGTCTTTGCCTTGATGGTAGTGATTCCCATCCTCCCCTCGTGGGTTTCCCAGGGCTTTGTGACCCCCGAAAGCTTGTTTTAAATCAAATTCCCATGCCGGACGAGGGGTTATTCCTAGACGAAATAGCTTTGCACAATAAGCCTGATTTGATTTTCAGGACGCCCGTCCGTGTTTTTCAAGCCGTTTCACTGTGGAAACGTATGTGTTCGGTCTTTCATCCTGCGGCGCAGGGAAGGATTGGAATAGCATTGTTTTTTCTTGCAGGATTGCGGAGGATTTTTCAAAATCGGACGAATCACTTCAACGGCCTTCAAGGGGGACATTGGAAAAACAAACGTTCATTTTTGCTTAATTCCGACGTGATGCCGATGCCGCGCTGATGGCGGGGTGCGGAACGCTCCGGATGGGACGCCGTCGTTTTCATGAACGAACCGTTCGGTTTTGTCGAACGCATTATCCTTCGATGCGTCGGGACGGCGCGTCTCCGATGGAAAAAGGGTAATATTCAGACGTCCTCCGGAGGAGCCCCGCTCCACGGATCCGTTTCCAGAAAGGAAGAAATCCCATGAGTGAAGAACAAGAACTCTGTCACGACATCCAGATGAAGCTCCCCGATGACATCTGGATGCTCGACGAACTCGAACGTTACCGCCGCGGCGCTCGCTTCACGCCCGACTTCGCGACCTTTGAAGGCAAGACCTACGTCTTCGGCGTGGTCACCGTCCCCCTGAACTACGTCGAGGACGAGTTCACGTGGGGGTGCTGGGCCGAAGTGAGCCCCGAGCTCCACGACGCCTATCTCGAGGCCTTCCGCACGCCGGGCGCGGCTGCCGTCTCAGGCGAGGGCCGTCTCGCCAACGCGGTGCCGGGCTACGACGACAGCCTCGGCGCCACCGTGACGATCACCTTCTTCGAAGACCGCCGCCCTGCCTTCGAAGTCGACCCCGAGACGACGCTCGGCACCGAGCAGGTCGAGGGGATGACCGCCGAGGGCCACCGCGAGCTCGACCATCTCCTCTTCGACGAGGACGATGAGTTCGACGCCGACGAGAAGGACTTCGAAGAGGAGGACTGAGTCCCTCCCGGAGACTGAAGTCCCGCAATGAAAACACCCGATGCCGGAAAAAACTGAAGTGGTCCCCAATTCTTGGACAAAGAATTGAGGACCACTTTTTATGGGAATG
>CAJMRV010000063.1 GCA_905215795.1 uncultured bacterium
CATCTCCTCCAGGCCATCCCACAAAGTTCCTTGCTTCACGAGTGGTTCGGTACGAAACTCGAAGGCGCCTTTAGCACCATTGAACCGGGTGAAGGACTCTGCAAAAAGCAGAAGATTGGTGGCGGCATTCAAATCACGTTCGTGCACCTTGCCGCACTTGGGACAGGTCCATGCCCTAGTCGACAAGGTCATCTCCCTGTTGACGTAACCGCATCCGGAACACAGCCTCGTGCTTGGGAAAGACCGGCTTGCAACAACAATCTGATCACCCTGCATGGCCGCCTTGTATTCAAGCTGGCGCCGGAATTCATACAAGCCCATGTCAGCGATGGCCCTGGCGAGCTTGTGATTGTGCATCAGGTTGCCAACTGCCAGATTCTCAATGCCGATGAGGTCAAAGCGCCGGGTGAGATCACATGTCATGTTGTGAAGGTAATCACGCCTGATGTTGGCGATCCTCGCTTCAAGGCGGGCAAGCTTCACCCTCGCCTTCTCATGATTCTTCGAACCGACCTGCTTTCGGTTGAAGCGCCGGGACAACCTTCGAAGTCGTTCCATATTCGCCCGGTAGGGTTTTGGTCCGATGTAGACCTCTCCGTTCGAAAGCGTTGCAAGTGCTGCAACACCAAGATCGATGCCGACCGAACCTTGATGGAGATGCGGTTTGACCTGATGGTCCTCCACATCCACACAGAAGCTGATGAACCAACGCTCGCCGCATTTCGAAACCGTTCCATTCATGATCTTGCCCTTGAAACGAAGTTCCTCACGCATCCGGACCCACCCAAGGCGGGGAATCTTCACCCTTTTCCCGTCGACCCTGATGTTTTCCCCCTGCAGGCTGAAACGCTCCCTCGAATTCTTCTTCCTGTATTTCGGATAACTTGACTGTCCGGAGAAAAAGTTCTTGAACGCGGCGGCCACCTGAAGAAAGGGCATTTTTGAAGCATCCGAGGTCACCTCATAAACCCAGGGGAACTCCGTCTTCTTGAGCGCCCTGAACTTCCTGGCAAGAGCGTAATGATGAGGAACCGGCACCTTGGGGTCCTCGACATGTTCCTTGTACTGTTTGATCCAGGCTTCAAGGGCCCAGTTGTACGTGAAGCGAGCCACCCCGGCCGCCTTTTCAAAATACGTGCGTTGCTTGTTGTTGGGATCCAACGCGATCTTATGACCGAGCATCATATCTTGAGCTCCTTGATGAGACGCAGCTCTGTGAGGAATTCGTCGAATTCATCCCTGGCCGGAAATGCTTCTTTTTTCATGAAAGAACAGAACATGTCGTTCACCATCCCGTCATGTGATTCCATTTCGAAATCATCGAACCGCCGGTTGAGAACAACGAGCTCCACCTCGTTTTTTTCACAAAGTCCACGGATGAAACGTCCGATGAGTTCGGAAAAGACCGACCAGTTCGGTATGACCAACCGTCCGACCTTTCCTGAAGACACGTTTTTGACGAGCGTCTGCAATGCCGAATGTCCGGGATCTCCATCTTCATCGACATCGCTCAGGAAGCACGCCTGATACCCACGCTCACGGCAAACCGATTCAAGTTCGTTCTTGATCGTCATGAGCTTTTGAGCGGAGTCGCGACTCGTCATGCGGAAATAGACATAAGTCGCATCCGGGTCCTGAGCGTCGCGATACCGATAGGGAAGAAGCTGGTCGAGGTCATACCTTCGGTGACCACCGGGCGTACGCTGGGGAATCAGCCTGCCGGCCTGCTCCCAACGACGAAGGGTATTCTCCGTCACCCCGATGATTTCAGCGGCCTCGCCAATGGAAACGTAGTTGTTCATGAAAACAATGTGATTTCGTTAAAAGACAAAACGACTATAGCACCTTTTCCAGACAAATCTACACATTTCCAATGAACAAAGGGTAAACCATGTGTAGGTTTGACCTACACATCGACAAAAAAAAGAGACCTGCAGTTCTGCAGGCCTCCCTCCCCCGCTCAGTGCGGAGCATGCCCCAAGGCCGTTCAGGCGGCCTCGAGCGGATAAGGCGACGTGGGCTCCACGTCCGGGTGTTCGATCCTGACGACCTCGACGCCGCGGATGCGGCAGAAGTCGAAGAGGAGCCGGCGCATCAGCTCGGGGAAGACGCGCTTGTCGCCGATCACGAGGCGTTCGACACCCCCGGTGACGATGTCGGTGACGAGCTGGGCGACGACCTCGCGGTCGGGGCTCCCCTCGAGGTCCACGGCGGTGACGACGTCGGGATGGTAGCCGCGTTCATGGCAGAAGTCCTCGAAGCGGCGGCGCTTCTTCATGAGGGTCGCGGGCGTGTCCTTCTCGTGCATGCGGAAGTAGACCACGGTGCGGGGCTCCGCCTCGACGAGCGCAGAGCTCCCGGCGAGGACTCCCGGAAACCTCTCGTGCCCGGAAACGGGCGCCTCCTCGAGCTTTCCCTCCGCTTTCCAGCGGCGGAGTGTTCCAACGGAGAGGCCGAGCTCTCGTGCGGCCTCGGGGTATGCGGCGTATCCGAAAAGGTCCATGGGTCGACAATCCAAAAAAGACGGTTGAAAACTTCAATGTAGCTCCCAAAACCCCCTTCTGGCGAGCAGAATCGACATCACTCGGCGTTTTCCATGATGCTTTTCACCGTCGGCAACCGGCTGTTTTACAAGATAAAAAACGGTCCGCACGTATACGCACGGACCGTCTTTCGGATCGATGTCGGATCAGATGGGGATCAAGCCCCCTCCTTACTGTTCGATCTCCTCTTCACGATGGCGGGGCCAGCAGAAGACGCCATCCTTGGAGGGGAGGATGTTCGGGTCGAACTCGGGGTTCTTGACGCCCTCGCGCTTCTGGCGCAGGTAGTCGTCGAGCGCGATGAAGGCGAAGCGGCCGAGGAGCGCGATCGCGACGAGGTTGACCATGGCCATCAGGGCCATGAAGAGGTCGGCGAGGTCCCAGACGAACTGCAGACTGGCCACGGAACCCACGAAGACCATCGCGACCACGGCGGCGCGGAAGATCCAGATCGCGGAACGGCGGCGGCTGATGAAGTCCATGTTGATTTCACCGTAGAAGTAGTTGCCGATGATCGAGCTGAAGGCGAAGAAGAGGACGACGACCGTGATGAACGTGTTGGTCCAGGCGCCGAGTTCCTGCGTGAGGCCGGCCTGCACGAGGGCGATGCCGGTGATGCCCTGGGCACGGAACTCCTCGAGGCCCGGGGTGAGCAGGACGAGCATGGCCGAGGCCGTGCAGACGAGCAGCGTGTCGAAGTACACGCCGAAGCTCTGGACGAGGCCCTGCTTGACCGGGTGCGTGGCGTCCGCCGTGGCGGCGGCGTTCGGGACGGAACCCATACCGGCTTCGTTCGAGAAGAGGCCGCGCTTGATACCGGTCATCATGGCCATGCCGACGGCGGCGCCCATGGCGGAGTCGATGCCGAAGGCGTTCTTGACGATCGTGGCGAGCACGGTCGGGACCTGGTCGATGTTGAGGATCGTCACGATGATGGCGATGATCAGGTAGGCGCCCGCCATGAAGGGGACGAGGAAGGCGACGACCTTGGAGATGCGGGTGAGGCCGCCGAAGATCACGAGGCCCGTCACGAAGGCGATGCCGATGCCCGTGTAGAACGGATCGATCGCGAAGCTCGTGAGCATGGACTGGCTGATCGTGTTGGCCTGCACGGAGTTGAAGATCAGGCCGTAGGTGACGGAGATCAGGACGGCGAAGAGGCCCGCGAAGAAGGGGCTCTTCAGGGCGTTCTTGATGTAGAAGGCCGGACCGCCGAGGAAGCCGCCGCCCTTGCGGGGCACCTTGTAGATCTGGGCGAGCGTGGATTCGACGAAGCCGGTGGAAGCGCCGATGATGGCGATCACCCACATCCAGAAGACGGCGCCCGGGCCGCCCACGACGACGGCGATGGCGATGCCGGCGATGTTGCCCACGCCGACTCGGGACGCGGTCGTCACGCAGAAGGCCTGGAAGGTGGAGATGTGGCCCTCGCGGGGCTTGGCGCCGGCACCCTCGCCGACGAGGCGGCACATTTCAGGAATGCACGCGAGCTGCACGAACTTCGTGCGCAGGGTGAACCAAAGGCCCAGTCCGATCAGCATGACGATCAGGACATAGGACCACAAGTAGCCGTTGAGCCACGAAACGATGTTGTTAAGCCAATCCACTTAAACGTCCCCTTTTGAGGTAATCCATTCTTATCACTCCATCACCACGGGAGAACGGCTCAACGGCCGCAGCGGCCTCATAAAGGGGCCGACGGCACGCACGCCTGATGCTCCGGGGCGTGAAGCATTCTGAAACATTCTAAAAAATCAAAGGGCCGATTGTAGCAACCGCGCCCTGAAAAGTACCCCGCCCTGACCAAAGCTTGACCAAGCCCGAATCGGAGTGAGCACTTCTATGTAGGTGAAAGCACGTCCCTTCGCGGAACGGCTCCACCGGGACATTCCGGAAGACGCCCCTTATGAGGCGAGCTTCCTGTGTTTGCCACCATGACGGCCGCAGGTGAGCACGCGCACGTCGCCCTGTTCGAGCGCGCGGCGTTCACGGGCCGCCTTCGGGTCGATGATGATCGGACGGGCGACCTCGAGGCGCTCGCCCGGTTCGAGGACCGAGTCGGGCCGGAGGTGACGCTCGAAGGCGTTCAGACCGATCGTTTCGTCGTACGGAATCCCCGCGGCCTCGAGGGCCTCGCGCGCGGTGGCGCCGGCGGGCACGTCGACTTCGACGCTCCGGACGCCTTCGGCACGGATTTCATGAACCGTCACTTTCATCACGTCTCCCGTGGAAAATCATCCCTGAAGGTGGACACACAGCCCGTGCGTTGGATGGCCGTCCGCAAAACGGTCCGCCGGGCGAATCGCACATTGTAGCAAGCAGGGCGCGATTGCGTCGGTTTTTCAACGCGCACCCCGCCGCGCCGCCCGGGGTGGCTCCGCCCCCTGAGGTACAATAACGGCTTCGACGGCCGCGCCGGCGCCCCATCCGCATGAAGGAGGGACGCCGCATCCACCGCGCGGCCGGACCCGTCATGCAGCGGGCGCAGGAAGGCCTGCCGGAGGAAAACCCGGGAGCCGTCCATGAGCGTCGACGAAACGCCGCGCCCGCATCACACAACAAAAACGGACAATCACACACATGGCAACCAACATCGTCAACAAACGCGCCTTCCACGACTATGCGATCGAGGACAAGATCGAAGCGGGCATCTCGCTCTTCGGCTGGGAGGTCAAGAGCGTTCGCGCGGGCCGCGCACAGATCAACCAGGCCCACGTCTACATCCGCGAGGGCGAGGTGTACCTCGGCAACGCGCACTTCACGCCGGCCGACCAGGTCTGCACCCACGTCACCCTCGAATCGAACCGCACGAGGAAGCTCCTCCTGCACCGCCGCGAGATCGACAAGCTGATCGGCAAGGTCGAGCGCTCCGGCTACACAATCGTCCCCCTGGACCTGCACTTCACCCGCGGCCGCGTCAAGATCACGATCGCGCTCGCCCGAGGCAAGCGTGAATATGAAAAGCGCGCCGACCAGAGCAAGAAGGAGTGGAAGCGCGAGCAGGAACGCATCATGAAGAAGGACGCCCGCGGCCGCCACCACCTCGACTGAGGCCCACCGGCCAGGCGCACGCAACCATCCGAACCGGACCCCGGCCCGACGAGAAACGGCCGGACGCGAACCATGAAGAACCTCAAGAAACTCACGGGCGGCCTCGCCGCCGCCATCCTCGCCCTTTCGGGCTTCGCCGCCCAGAACGCCTGGGCCGACCGCACCGTCGTCGACGACAACGGCGACAACGTCACCGTGCCCGACACCGTCGAGCGCGTCGTCGTCACGAACGTCTTCCCGATGGCCTCGGCCGTGACCGTCTACACAGGGAGCGGCAGGACCGTCGTCGGGATGCATCCCTCGAGCATGGCCGCGGCCCGCTCGGGCACCCTCGGCGTCCTCTATCCGGACGTCCTCAAGGCCCGCACCGACTTCATCAAGGGCGCCGACGTGAACGTCGAGACGCTCGCCGCGATCAAGCCCGACGTCGTCCTCGTGAACGCCCAGGACAAGAAGCAGCTCGAGCGCCTGCGCGCCGCGGGTCTGCCCGCCTTCGGCGTCTCGGCCACGAAGTACGGCTTCAACGTGCTCAAGACCTACGAGCACTGGCTCGGGGACCTCGCCCAACTCTGGCCCGAGAAGAAGGACCTCTCCGAAAAGCTCGCCCTCGAGAGCCGTGAGATCGAGAAGCTCGTCGCCGAACGCGTGGCCGCGATCCCGGCCGACAAGCGCGTGCGCGCCCTCGTGCTCTTCCGCACCGACCCCAAGACGATCGTCGTCTCCGGCAAGAAGTTCTTCGGCCAGTACTGGCTCACCAAGTCGGGCGCCGTGAACGTCGCCGAGGAGGTCCTCGCCCCCGCGAGCAACGCCGTCGTCACGATGGAGCAGGTCCAGGGCTGGAACCCCGAGGTGCTCTTCATCACGAACTTCACCGCCGCCACGCCGGAGACCCTCGCCTCGGGCGAGGCCGACGGCCGTGACTGGAAGGGGATCGAGGCCGTGCGCACGGGCCGCGTCCACAAGATGCCGCTCGGCGTGTACCGCACGTTCACCCCGTCGGCCGACGCGCCGCTCACGCTCCTCTGGGTCGCCAAGACCCTCTACCCCGACGCCTTCGCCGACGTCGACCTGAAGGCGCGCGTGCGCGCCCACTACAAGGACCTCTACGGCGTGGCGCTCTCCGACGCGGAGATCGACCGCATGTTCGCCCCGGACGCCGAAGCCGGCCGTCATGCGGGCGGCCCGGTCCTCTCGAAGTAACCGAAACGGAGTGACGCCTTGACGACGCAAGGGACCGTCAGCCGCCTCCGACTCGAAGGACGGCGCCGTCTCCTCCTCGTGGCCCTCACGGTGCTGCTCGCCGCCGCGGCCGTGGCGGCGCTCCTCGCCGGGCGCTTCCCGGCCACTGTCGGGGAGAGCCTCGCCGCGCTCTTCTCGGACGGGGACACGCCGCTCTCGAGGATCCTCCTCGACGTGAGGCTCCCCCGCATCGCCACCGCGCTCCTCGTGGGCGCGGGGCTCTCGGCCGCGGGCGCCGCCTTCCAGGCGCTCTTCTCGAATCCGCTCGCCAGTCCCGACACGCTCGGCGTCGCCACGGGCTCGGCCTTCGGCGCCGTGCTCGCCATGCTGCTCGGCCTATCGGGCGCGGGCATCCAGGGACTCTCCCTCGTCTCGGGCCTCGCCGCCATGGCGCTCGTCATGGTGGTGGCCGCACCTGGACGCCGCGAAGGGCTCCTCATGCTCGTCCTGGCGGGCATGATCGTGGGTGCGCTCTTCACGGCGCTGATCAGCCTCGTCAAACTCGTGGCGGACCCGCAGGACGAACTCCCCGGGATCGTCTACTGGATCATGGGCTCGCTCACCGGCTCGACCTGGCGCTCGCTCGTCTCCGGCGCACCCGCCATCCTCGCGGGATCGGCGCTCCTCGTGGCAATGAGCTGGAGATTGAACCTCCTCTCGCTCCCCGAGGACGAGGCGAGGAGCCTCGGCGTGAAGACGGGCCCCGTGAGGGCGCTCGTCATCCTCGCCGCCACGCTCGTCACCGCTTCGGCGGTCTCCATGACGGGGCTCATCGGCTGGGTGGGCCTGATCATCCCGCACCTAGCGAGATTGCTCACGGGCACCTCCGAGAACCGCCACGTGGTGCCCGTCTCCATGGTCCTCGGCGCCCTCTTCCTCCTCCTCGCGGACACCGCCGCGCGCACCGTGCTCGCCTCGGAGATCCCCGTCGCGGTGATCACGAGCCTGATCGGCGCGCCGCTCTTCCTCGCCATGCTGATGAGGAGCGCCTCGAAGCGCTTCTGAAGAAGGCCGGCAAAAAAAACGCCCGCCGCCTTGTCTCCGTTCTCCCCGAGGGGTGGACCCGATTATTTGTTCGGACAAAAGACGGCTTCCTGCGCTAAAATGAAGGTGTATCCACCCGTCGCCGTCCCTCGGGACCGCCCTTTTACAAGGAGGCCCGCCGATCGGCGCGCACACACGACTTTGAAATGAACTTATTCAACCTCATTCCGCTCGCCCTCGCGTACATCATGTTCGTGCTCGGGCTCCAACTGCGCACCAAGGACTTCGCCACGATCCGCACGCAGCCGCGCGCCCTCGTCGTGGGCCTGATGAGCCAGATGCTCATGGTGCCGATCACGGCCTTCGTGCTCGTGCAGCTCTTCAACCTTTCGCCCGAGATGAAGTTCGGCATCATGCTGCTCTCCTTCTGCGCGGGCGGCGCCACGAGCAACCTGCTCTCCTTCTACGCGGGCGGGAACCTCGCCCTCTCGGTCTCGCTCACCGCGATCTCGAGCCTCCTCTCGATGATCACGCTCCCCTTCTTCGCGTCGATCACGTTCACCTACTTCCTCGGCTCCGAAGTGCCCTCCTTCAACCCGACGAAGCTCTCCTTTGCGATGTTCGTCCTCTCGACGGCGCCGGTGCTCGTCGGCATGGTGATCCGCCACTACTTCGAACGCTTCGTGGAACGTTTCTCCACCGCGATGCAGCGCCTCGTCAACATCCTCTTCGCGCTCCTCGTCATCGCCGCCGTCGCCGGCAACTTCGACGTGATGGTCGAGCAGTTCAAGGGGATCGGCGCGCTCGTGCTGATCATGGCCGCGTTCCTCCTCGTGTCGGGCTCGTTCTACGCGCGCTTCTCCGGCATGGACCGCGCCACCCAGAAGACGATCGCCATCGAGACGAGCCTCCAGAACGGCGCCATGGGCATCGCCCTCGCCCCGTTCATCATGCCCGCCGTGGACGGCGGCCTCTCCGTGATCGCCGTCCCGTCGGCCGTCTACGGCGTGCTCATGAACGCCGTGATCCTCCCCTACGTCTGGTGGTGCCGCCGCAGGATGCCCTGACGGACCCTGGCTCCGGGCTTTCAAGCGCCCCGGCGCACCCGAGAAATCGAGTAGAGGGGAGCACTCTCGGTGCTCCTCCCCTCTCACACCACCAACC
>CAJMRV010000064.1 GCA_905215795.1 uncultured bacterium
GGGAGTCTCTTACTTCTTGTAGATCTGGGAGATCTCGTCGCGGGAGAAGACTTCCTGCTTGTTGATCAGGTCGCCGAGTTCCTTGTCGTCCATGAATTCGATGTCGAGGCCGGCCTTCTTGTGCTGGGCGATGGTATCTGGATAGTGCATGGTCTTCTTGAAGGCGTCCACGTAGAAGTCGATCACTTCCTTGGGGGTGCCCTTCGGGGCGACGAGGGCGCGGGCGGAACCGTACCAGTTCGGGTAGAAGCCGAGTTCGGCGAGCGTCGGGACGTCCGGGAACTTGGCGAGGCGCTTCGTGTTGTAGACGCCGAGGACGCGGAAGACGGGCTTGTCGCCGGTCACGAGCTTGGCGATGTCGCCGACCTTGGCGCAGGAGAAGTCCACTTCACCCTGGCGCAGGGCCAGGAGCTGGTCGGCCGTGCCGCCGTAGGGGACGGCCTTGTAGTTGAAGCCGGCCGACTTGGCGAGCAGCTGGGCGGCCGTGTGGTTGGAGGCCTTCATGCCGTTGGTGGAGGCGCGCAGGTTCGGGTTGGCCTTGGCGGCGTCGACGAGCTGCTGGAGCGTCTGGTAGGGGCTGTCGGCGCGGACGACGACGACCGAGGTCTCAAGAAGGTGGTTCGCGATCGGGGTCACGTCCTTGACCGTGAACGGAGCGCGCGGCTGCGTGGCGAGCGTCGTGAAGGTCGGAAGGTTGATGAAGCCGATGGTCTGGCCGTCAGCCTTGGCGCGGATCAGTTCGGACCAGCCGATCTTGCCGTCGGCGCCCGGGCGGTTGTTCACGATCAGGGGCTGACCGACGTACTTTTCAGCGTCGGCGGCGAGAAGACGGGCGCCCGTGTCGGTGCCGGAGCCGGCCTTGTAGGCGACGATGACGGTCACGTCACCCTTGGGGGCCCAGGCGGAAGCCGCCATAGGAAGAGCCATGGCGACACCGGCCAGCAAAGCGATGAGCTTCTTGGACATGGAATAACACTCCTTGAAGGTTTGTGATTGAGAGAAGAGAAATTGTTTCTGGTTGAGGAAACGGGAGTCCGCTTGGTGGGCGGGCTCCCGTGAATTGTAAACGTTTTCCGCGGACGTTTTAGCCGTTCTTGACTTTTCTTTCCCAACGCTCCATGAGGATCGGGCTGAGGACGCCGAGAACACAGAGGGCGACCATCATCCAGCAGAGCGGGGTCGAGAAGAGGATCGAGGGGTCGCCGTCGCTCAGCAGGAGCGAGCGGCGCAGGCCGTTCTCACCGATCGGGCCGAGGATCAGGCCGAGCACGATGGCGGCGGCGTTCAGGCCGAACTTGCGCACCAGGTAGCCGATCGTGCCGAAGATGAGCATGATCACGACGTCGAAGAGGTCGTTGTGGATGGCGTAGGAGCCCACCACGCAGAGCAGGAAGATCGACGGGATCAGGATGGCGTCGGAGAGGCGCGCGATCTGGGAGAAGCCCTTGCAGCCGAGCAGGCCGATGGCCAGCATGAAGAACTGCACGAGCACGAAGCCGGCGAAGAACGTGTAGGTCATGCCCGCGTACGTCGTGAAGAGTTCGGGGCCGGGCTGCAGGCCGTGGATGATCAGGCCGCCCATCAGGACCGCGGTCACGGACTCGCCCGGGATGCCCAGGGTGAGCGTCGGGATGAGCGAGCCGCCCGTCACGGCGTTGTTGGCGGATTCGGAACCGGCGACGCCTTCGATGGAGCCGTGGCCGAATTCCTCCTTGTGCTTGGAGAAGCGGCGGGCTTCGTTGTAGCCCATGAAGCAGGCGATCGAGGCGCCGGCGCCCGGGAGGATGCCGATGACGTTGCCGATCACCCAGGAGCGGATCACGGTCGGGGTGATGCGCTTGATGTCCTTGAAGGAGAGCAGGAGCGAGCCCTTGAGCTTGGCGGCGCGGGCGCGTTCGACGATGCGCGACTCGGCAAGGATGAGCACCTGGCTCATCGAGAAGAGGCCGATCAGGGCGCAGGTCACGTTGATGCCGTTGTAAAGGGAGTCCTGGCCGAACATGAAGCGTTCGACGCCTTCCATCGGGTCCATGCCGATCGTGGAGATCAGCAGGCCGAGAACGCCCGAGATGAGGCCCTTGAGGAGCGACTTCGAGGAGACGCCGGCGATGACCGTGAGGCCGAAGATCGAGAGCCAGAAGTACTCGGGGCTCTTGAACTTCAGGGCGAGTTCGGCAAGGATCGGCGAGAGGAAGTAGAGCGAGACGCAGCTCAGGAGGCCGCCGGCGAAGCTCGCCACGCAGGCCACGGAGAGGGCGCGGGCCGCCTGGCCCTTGAGCGTGAGCTGGTAGCCCTCGATGGCGGTGGCGGCCGAGGCCGGGGTGCCCGGGGTGTGGATCAGGATCGCGCTGATCGAGCCGCCGAAGATGGCGCCGCAGTAGATGCCGCCGAGCACGATGAGGCCGGTGGCGGGGTCCATGCCGAAGGTGACCGGTAGGAGGAGCGCCACGCCCATGGCGGCGGAGAGGCCCGGGAGGCAGCCGATCGTGACGCCGAGCGCCGTCGACAGGAACATCGCGAGCAGGTTGATCGGGGTGAGCGCATGGAGGAAGCCGGCGCCCATGAGGGAGAGTGTTTCAAACATGGTGCGGACTCCTTAGCTCAGGAGGATGCCGTGGGGGAGCGGCACGTTGAGGAACATCGTGAAGACGCCGTAGATCAGGGCCAGCATGGACCCCATGGCGACGAGGATCTGCCAGGGCTTGACGCGCAGGAACGCCATTGTGCCGAGCAGGTAAACGAAGCTCGAGATGTAGTAGCCCACCAGGTACATCAGGACGATGTAGCCGATGCAGCCCAGGGCCACGACGGCGAACTGGACGGGCATGAAGTCCTTGAAGAGGATGTGCATGTCGTTTTCAATGCGACGCGTCTTCATCCATTTGAAACCCTGGCGAGCGAGGTAGAGGGTGTTCAAGCCCGCCAGTGCGACGATCAGGCCCATGGGGTAGGTCTGGGCGGCCTCGGGGAGCCGGATCGTCATCACGAAAAAAAGAAGCGCGATTGCGTAGATCACCGCAATGACGCCGAAGTCTGATTTTTTCATCTACTTAGTTCCGAGCTGTCCTCTCGATAGTCTGGGACAGTAAGGTGAATCACAGCCGGAGCGACCGGGGAGGCTGCCTTCCATGGAGGCTCAACCCTCTTTTTCTGATGCAGGGTCCCGTCAAGCGGGACTGGGGTTTATACCTAAGTCGTTCCATGCGGGTGCTATTGTAGACCGAACTCGCCGCCCTGTGGCGCCTTCTTGTTAAGAAAACCCGTTTTTTACGCTTTTCCCGCCTCCTTTGACGTGGTTCAAACAACACGGTTGACCTTAACCAAACCGAGGGGACTGTCCCGAGGGAGCAAACCGTGCTAAATTCAACAGCCTGTACCACGCTCCGATCAGGACGTCCCTTTTCCACCTCCATACATAGCCGTCATGCCAAACACCGTCCCTCCCCGCCACGTCGCCGTCATCATGGACGGCAACGGCCGTTGGGCCAAACGCCGCCTCCTTCCCCGGGCCGAAGGCCACCGCCGGGGACTCCAGACGCTCCACGACGTCGTCGAGGGCGCCGTCAGGGCCGGCATCGAGACGTTCACCGTGTTCGCCTTCTCAAGTGAGAACTGGCGCCGTCCCGAGCGCGAGGTGAGGCTGCTCATGGAGCTTTTCGCCTCGGGTTTGAAGAAGTGGTCCCCGGAGCTCGCACGCCAGGGCGTCTCGATCCGCGTGATCGGCGACATGACCGCGTTCTCCCCGGAGCTCCGCGCAATCATTGATGAGAGCTGCGCGCTCACGGCGGGCGGGACCCGCATGCGCCTCAACATCGCCGCCAACTACGGCGGGCGCTGGGACCTCGTGCAGGCCGCGAAGAGCCTCGCCGCCGAAGGTGTGGAGATCACCGAGGAGGCCGTCGCCTCCCGGATGAGCGTCGCCGACGTGGACCTCCTGATCCGTACCGGCGGGGAGCACCGCCTCTCGAACTTCCTGCTCTGGCAGGCGAGCTACGCCGAGCTCTACTTCACCCCGACGCTCTGGCCCGACTTCAGTTCGGGCGGACTCGAGGAGGCCCTCGCGTGGTACCACACCCGCGAGCGCCGCTTCGGCAAGACGAGCGAGCAGCTCGTCGGGGCCGAGGCCGCTTGAGCACCCCCGTGCGCGTCCCCCGCGCATGGATGAAATCCCTTAGAAAACCCGCCCGATGCACGGGACGGGGTCTCCACGCCCTCCCTAAAAAGCGGTCGGTGTGATATTCTCAACACAAGTCCGTGCCGTGCGCCCCTCGTGCGTCCGGCGGCCGGAAGCGTCCGCCCGTGTGCAGGGAGCCGTCCCTGGCGTCGGGGGAGGGCGCGCGACCTCATAGACACCCAACGGAGAGCTCCGAGAAATGTTATTAATGCGAGTGATCACCGCCGTCGTCCTGCTGGCGGTCCTGACAGCCTCGATCATGATGGGCCACCTGGCCTTCGCCGCCGTCATGGCGATCGGATTCGGCGCATGCCTATATGAATGGCTCAGGATCGGCGGACTCGGCGCTAGGCCGGCCCTTCTGGTCGCCGTCATCGAGATGGTGGCCCAATTCTCGCTCTTCTGGGCCGACGCGCTCGACCGCATCTACTGGTTCATCCTGCTGCTCTCCGCGCTGGTGACGATCGCCTGGGTGGTGATCTTCTTCGTCGAACTCCTGCACCGCCACGACGGCTTCAAGGTGACCCCGGCCGTGTGCCTGTGGTCGGCCGTGACCTTCGTGCCCGCGGCCTACCTCTCGATGCTCTACCTGCTCGACATCGGCGGCTGGGTGATGGTGCTCTCCGTGCTCCTGATCGTCTGGGGCGCTGACATCTCCGCGTACTTCTGCGGACGCGCCTGGGGCCGCCATGCGATGGCCCCCGCGATGAGCCCCAAGAAGACCATCGAGGGCGCGCTCGGCGCCTACGTCCTCGTGATCGTGTTCTTCGTGCTCACCTACATCTTCTGCCCGGACGTGGAGGTGTTCACCAGCATGGTTTTCTCGCACTTCGGCTTCTTCACCGGCGTGGCGATCCTCGCCGCCCTCGTCGCCCTCTCGATTTCGGGCGACCTCTGGGAGTCGATGCTCAAGCGTCTCGTGGGCATCAAGGATTCCTCGAACCTGCTCCCGGGCCACGGCGGCTTCTTCGACCGTCTCGACGCGACCCTGCCGGTGCTCCCGGCCTGCACCTTCGTGGTGCTCTGCGCGGGCGCGTTCCACTGACGAAGCGGTCCCGAGTTTTTCCGCGGCGGGGAGGACACGTTCCTCCCCGGCCATGAAATCCCTCCCCGGCGGTGTTTCACCGTTTCGTGCGAATCGAAACAGCGTGCAAGCACCGCTTGTCGTATCGGGAGGTCCACCCCATATGGAGTCACATGTCCCCCCTGGTTCCCAATCTCGCTCCCGGTCAGACCCATTCCGCCGAAACGGTTGTCAAGCGCTCGCGCTTCATCGCCACGGCCGCGCGCGTGCGTTCGCCCGAGGAGGCGAAGGCGTTCATCGACTCGATCCGGCGTGAACACGCCTCGGCCACGCACAACTGCTGGGCCTTCTGCGCGGGACCCGCGGGCGACACCGCCCAGGTGGGCGCGAGCGACGACGGGGAGCCCCAGGGCACCGCGGGGCGTCCGATGCTCACCGTGCTCCTCAACTCCGGCGTGGGCGAGATCGCCTGCGTGGTGACCCGCTACTTCGGTGGGACGCTCCTCGGAACGGGCGGCCTCGTGCGCGCCTATCAGGGCGCCGTCAAGGAGGTCCTCGAAGGACTGCCCACGACCGAGGAGACCGAACTCTCGCGCGTGCTCGTCTCGGTGGACGTATCGCTTGCGGACGCCGTCACGAACCTCCTCGGGAGGCTCGACGCGAAGGTCGTCTCGAGCGACTTCTCGTTTGACGCCGCCTTTGAGGCCGAACTCGTCCCCGAACGCCTCCCCGAACTCGAGGAGGGCGTCGCCATCCTCTCGAGCGGCGAGGGCCTCGTCGAGGTGCTCGACGACGAGGAGGAAGGGGACCTCTAACGTTTTCACTTCAGGAAGGTTTTTTCCGTGCGTTTCGCCTGGTTTTATCTGATCGTCGCCCTCTGGGTGGTCTGGCGCGTGGTGCTCCCGCTCAACGTCTCCGGCCGCCTGAAGGTGTTCCTCACGCTCCTGGTGGCCGCCCTCGCGGGCTTCCCCACCGTGGTGCAGCTCTTCTTCGGCGGGCTCATCAGCCCCGAGGTGCCGAGGAACGTATTGCCCGCGAGCCAGATCTGCGGCATGACGCTTATCATGACCTTCCTCGTCTCGCTCCTGCGCGAGGTGCTCGTCTTCATCACGGTCCTCATGGGCCGCTCGGGCGAGAAGGCCAAGCTCGTGCTCCGCTGCGACCGTCGCTCCGCCCTCGGACTGCTCGCCGCCGGCGGCGCTTTGGGCGCCCTCGGCGTCGTCGAGGGGATCGCGGTGCCCCGCGTGAAGGAGTACGAACTCCCCGTCGCCAACCTTCCCGAGGGTCTCGAAGGGCTCAAGCTCGTCCAGCTCTCCGACCTCCACGCATCGGCGCTCCTCACGGAACCGCACATCGCCGCGATCGTCGACCGCGTCAACGCCCTTGATCCGGACCTGGTGCTCGTCACCGGGGACATCGCCGACGGCACTGTCGAGCACCGCGACCGCGACGTCGAGCCGCTCTCGCGTCTCAAGGCGCGCCACGGGGTGTTCGCCTGCCTCGGAAACCATGAGTACTACAGCGACTTCGACCACTGGATCAAGAAGATCCCCGCGCTCGGCATGCGCCTCCTCATGAACGAGCACGCGGTGCTCGACATCAACGGCGCGAGGCTCGTCCTCGCGGGCGTCACCGACCCGATGGCCAAGCGCTTCGGTCGCGAACTCCCCGACGTGGTGAAGGCCTTCGACGGGGCGCCGTCCCATGAGGAGGCCCCGAGGATCCTCCTCGCCCACCAGCCGCGTCCGGCCCTCATCTATGAACTCAAGGCGTCCTTCGATGCGCAGCTCTCGGGGCACACCCACGGCGGCCAGGCCCTCGGCATGGACATCGGCGTCGCCCTGTTGAACGGCGACTTCGTGAGGGGGTGGTATGACCTCAGAAAGACGAAGCTCTTCGTGCACTCCGGCTCGGGCCTTTGGAACGGCTTCCCGATCCGCCTGGGCATTCCCTCGGAGATCGCCCTGATCCGCCTCGTGAAGGCCCGGGAGGACGCCTGAGGCGTCCGGCAGGCCTTGCTGCTCATGAACACATGCGGCGCCCGTTTACACGGGCGCTTTTTTTGCGTCCGTCCCATTGGGGTGTGAGCAGGGCCCTGGCCTTTGTTGGGGACGCGGTACGGCTTGCCGACGTGTTTGCGGGGTGCCGGGGCGCTTCAGGGGGCGTGTGGCACACATCGGGCCCGGATGAGGGTAGAATGCACGCTGTTCGGAGATGAGCCGACAAAAACGGGCGGAGTCCGGGAGTGAACTGTCCCCAGTTTGCGAGACAGATTTTTTGATTGCCCCGATGGGCTTGAGTTAGGCTATCGCCTCCCTGAATTTCAGAGGGGTGCGGTAGCCTAATTTTGCTTGAATACGTTTAGTGTTGTAATAGCGGCAATAGGCCCTGACTTCCTTCATGGCCTGCTTGGCGCTCAAAATCTTCTTGTCCCTACGGAATGAAGGATGGTACAACCACTCGGTCTTGAGCATTCCATTCCAGTTCTCCATCACCGCATTGTCCCAGCAGTTGCCCTTCCGTGAGTAGCTCTGGGCAATTCCATATTTCTGCGCTTCTTTTCTAAACACAAGAGAGGTGTACAACGCGCCTTGGTCATTGTGCAGCATTGCCGGGCCGTCGATGATTTTGTTGAGCTTCCTGAGTGTTTTCAATGCCAAATTCATGTCTTGGCAGATACTCATCTCACAGACGACGACTTCCCTCGTGCACAAGTCGATGACTGGTGATACGTACAGCCAGCCCTCCTTGACGGGTATGTACGTCACGTCGGTCACAAAAGCCGTTCTTGGTTTCGGCTGCTCAAACTTTCGATCCAGTACGTTCTCCAAAACAGTGCCGTCCGAAAGTTGTCCCTTCTTGCAGTGGACTCGATAGGTACAAGCGCGTCTCACCACAGCCTGACAGCCGATTTCCCGCATTACGCGAGCGACTTGATTGTGTCCAGGCTTGCGTTCATGTCCGTCCTCCTTGAGGGCGGCAGTCATCCTCAGGATTCCGTATCGTCCGTCATGAGCCGCTTGGATACGCTTGATGCGATCACCGAGCTCCTGATCTTTTCGCACTCTCGATCCAGCCCCTCCAAGACGTCGATAATAGGAGCACCTTGCAACTTCAAAAAGATCGCAGGACTTGGTAAGGGGTAGCCCTGCTCGATGTGAGCGAGTAACTGCTTCGTCAAAAAGGACAACTTTTTTTTTGAGCCCTCTGCTCCACCAAGATTGTTGTCGATTGATTCAAGAAGACTTTTGAAAGCAATCTGTTGTTCACGAATCAATTTGTGAGCAGCATTAAGATCCTTGGGCAATTCAGCGTCCGGATTCATGAGAGCGGATTTGAATTTTCGATTGGGCATGGCCTTGTCCTGTGTCGCAACACGGTGTCTGAGAGAAGGGTGGCCATAGTTTGCCATATTCAAGACATACTTCCTAACCGAAGCGGAGTCAACGCCCCACTTCTTGCTCACAGCGCTATATGACTTACATTCCAAATAGTCCTTAACGATTTCCATGCGTTCCGCCATGGAGGTTTTTCGTCTCCAAGATGGATCAAGCCATCTCAGGTCGTTCATGTCAAACCAGCTCATCCAACGCCATACGACCGTTCGAGGGATTCCTAACCTGTTCGATACTGATTCGAAGCGAGCTCCTGCAGTAAAAAGCTCCAATGCTTTCTTTCGTAATTCAGCTGATGCCTTCTTTTGCTTC
>CAJMRV010000065.1 GCA_905215795.1 uncultured bacterium
CAGATCCCGCCGTATGTCGGCCTCCATCCGTACCCCCAGCAGATGCCCCCAGTATTCTCAGGGCTCAGGCAAGCATTACATGTTTATTTCGACTGCTCGAGTCGCTCGGCGCGACGACAGGCAGCGATTGTGAAGAGGGCGTCACAAGAAGAGTTCAGGGCCGTTTCGGCGGAGTCCTGGAGGACGCCGATGATGAAGCCCACGGCCACGACCTGCAGGGCCACGCTCTGCTCGATGCCGAACAGACCACAGGCCAGCGGGATGAGCATCAGGGAGCCGCCCGGCACGCCGGAGGCACCGCAGGCGCACACGGCCGCGACGAAGGAGAGGAAGATGGCCGTCCAGATGTCCGGATTGATGCCGAGGGTGTAGGCGGCCGACAGGGTGAGCACCGTGATGGTGATGGCGGCGCCGCCCATGTTGATCGTGGCGCCGACCGGGATCGAGATCGAGTAGGTCGATTCGGGCAGGCCGAGGCGGCGGCAGATCTCGAGGTTCACCGGGATGTTGGCGGCCGACGAACGGGTGAAGAAGGCGTTCACGCCGGACTCACGGAGCGTGAGCCAGGTGGCCGGGTACGGGTTCTCGTGGGTCATGACCCAGACCATGAACGGGTTCACGACGAGCGCGACGAAGATCATGGAGCCGAGGAGCACGGCGAGCAGGCTCAGGTAGCTCTGGAAGACCTCGACGCCGGTGGTGGCGAACGTGGAGGCCACGAGGCCGAAGATACCGACCGGGGCGAAGCGGATCACGAGACGGACCACGAACTCGACGCCCATGGCGGCGTCCGAGAGGACTTCGCGCGTCGAGGCGGTGCCGTGGCGCAGCACCATGCCCATGGCGACGGCCCAGGCGAGGATGCCGATGTAGTTGCCGTTGGCGATCGCGTGGACGGGGTTGTCCACGATGTTGAAGATCACGTTGCTCAACACTTCGGAGATCTGGCTCGGGGCGGCGACGTCACCGGTCGCACCCGCGAGGATCAGCTCCGTCGGGAAGAGGTAGCTGGCGGCCACCGCCACGACGGCGGCGACGAAGGTGCCGATCAGGTACATGGCGATGATCGGCTTCATGTGCGCGTTGCCCTCGCTGAGGTCCTGGTTGGCGATGGAGCTCATCACCAACACGAACACGAGCACGGGGGCCACCGCCTTCAAGGCGGTCACGAACAACTTGCCGAGCCAGCCGGCCGCTTCGGCCCACTGGGGTTCGGCATATGCAAGGATGACGCCCAAGACCAGGGCGACAAGAATCTGTTTGACTAGGGATGCCTGCAAGAAAGGCATCGCGAACTTGAATACTCTTTTCATTTTGTTCCCTCTATTGACGCTTGCCTAAGACACCATAGATGGTAAGGATTTAACCGAGCGTTGAAATGTTTGTTAACACTTCAAGCTAAACCATACCAAAGTGCAGGGCTCTTTTTGAAAAGCCGTCTGAGCAAAACACCCCATGCGGAGACGGGAAACGCGCGGGACTTTGAGTGTTGTTGATATCAATCAAGCCAGCTAAGATACTTCCCAACCCCCCGTTCTACGATCGCAAAGTACGCCGGTTGGTTGATTTTCGACATCCGCCGGCCCATTTGTTTCACAAGCACCTGAAAACAAACTAAGATTGGGGAGTCCGCAAGAAAACCCCCACTCCCCCCGAAGAACATGACACGAAAACCCGCCATCGGTTTCGTCCTGGCCTGCGTATTCATGGACGCGCTGGGCATCGGCCTCATCGTGCCGGTGCTCCCCGGCCTGATCGGAACGCTAGCCGCCTCGCACGAACTGCAGACCACCTGGTACGGTGCGATCATGCTGAGCTACGGGCTCATGCAGTTCATGTTCTCGCCGATGCTCGGCGCGCTCTCCGACCGCATCGGCCGCCGGCCCGTCCTGCTCATGGGCATCTGCGGACTCGGCCTGATGATGCTCGTCCCCGCGTTCGTGCATTCGCTCTGGTGGATCCTCGCCTCGCGCATCGCCGGGGGCATGATGAGCTCGAACATCGTCGTCGCCCAGGCCTACATCGCCGACGTCACCCCCGGCAACAAACGCATCTCCTCGTTCGGCAAGATCGGCGCGATCTTCGGGATCGCCTTCGTCCTGGGGCCCGCCCTCGGCGGCATCCTCGGCCAGTACGACATACGGCTCCCCTTCATGGTGGCGAGCGTGATCTGCCTCTCGAACTTCCTCTACGGCTTCTTCATGCTCCCCGAGAGCCTCAAGGAGAAGAACCCCGGGGCGCTCTCGCTCAAGCGGATCAATCCGTTCGCCGCGCTCATGCACCTCGGGGCGATCAAGTCCATGGCGCCGCTCCTCGTGATCATGGCCCTCTTCTCGCTCGCCCAGAGCCTGATGCAGACCACCTGGGCGCTCTACACCGAATACCGCTACGGCTGGACGCCGCTCTGGATCGGCCTCTCCGTGTTCGGACTGGGGCTCTCGATCAGCCTCACGCAGGGGCTGCTCCTGCCGAAGCTCACCCGGACGATGGCGCCCCAGAAGATCGTCCTCATGGGCCTGGCGATCGGCATCGTCAACATGATCGGCATCGGACTCTCCCCGTGGGGCGCACTCAGCATCCTCTTCTGTTGCTCGATGGCGCTCATGGGCATCGTCGGACCGACGGTCCAGGGCGAGGTGAGCCGGCACTCCACGCCGGAGACGCAGGGCGTGAACCTCGGCGCGGTGAGCTCCCTGAACAGTTTCACGGGCGCGATCTCGCCCCTGATCGGCACGCCGCTCCTGATCATCACGACGAGCCATCCGGAACACCCCATGTACGTGGGCGCCCCGTACTTCATCGGCGCCGTATTCATCCTCGTCTCGCTCGTGGTCGCCCTGAGGAACCCGATTCCCGACAGAACCTGCTGAGCGACCTGCGAACACCGTCCCGGAAACGACGAAGCCGCCTCCCGAAGGAAGCGGCTTCTTTTTTTCGTCGGCGGAAAACCGTCAGATCGATTCCTCGACCATCTCGATCGCACCGCAGGGGCATTCCTGCGCGCAGATGCCGCAGCCCTTGCAGTACTCGTAGTTGATCTTGAACTTCTTGCCGGGGCCGAGCTTGATGATCGCGTTGTCCGGGCAGACGCCGTAGCAGTTGTCGCACTCGAAGCAGTTGCCGCAGGACATGCAGCGGCGCGCTTCAAAGAGCGCGTTGTCCTCGTCGAGGCCCTGGACGACCTCGTCGAAGGTGCTTCGGCGGCGGGCGATGTCGAGCTGCGGGCGCACCGTCTTCGGAGCGTCGGCGTAGTACCAGGAGTTCAGGCGCTCGGGCGTGGCGGGCAGGAGCGGCACGGGGAGCTCCGGCTCGACGCCGTTCAGGTAGGCGTTGATCGCTCGGGCGGCGCGCTTGCCGTGGCCGATCGCCACCGTGACGTTGCGTTCGCCGGGGAGCATGTCGCCGCCGGCGTAGACGCCGTCGACGCCGGTGCGGCCGAACTCGTCGGTGAGCACCACGCCCTTTTCAATCCTGAGGCCTTCGACGGCGCGGAGGAATCCGAGGTCGGCCTCCTGACCGAGGGCCAGGACGACGCTGTCGGCGCCGATCGTCTCGAACTCACCCGTGGGCTGGGGACGTCCCTCCTCGTCGAGGCGCATCTTCTCGATCCTCACCTCGCCTTCGCCGGCCTCCTTGATCGTGGAGAGCCACTTCATGTCGACGCCCTCTTCGATCGCCTCGTCGATTTCAAAGGCGTGCGCGGGGGCCTTGTCGCGGGTGCGGCGGTAGACGACGAGCGGTTCGGCGCCCATGCGCTTCACGGAGCGGGCCACGTCGATGGCGGTGTTGCCGCCGCCGTAGACGACCACGCGGCGCCCGAGCACGGGTTCGGAACCCGAGCCCTCGATGTCGCGCAGGACCGAAACGGCGTCCATGATCCGGGAGGCGTCGCCCGCCGGGATGTACGCGTTGCGGGCGATGCCGGCGCCCACGCCGAGGAAGACGGCGTCGTAACCGCCGCGCTTCATTTCAGCCTCGAGGTCCGTGACGGTGTGGCCGAGCTCGAGCTTCACCCCCAGATCGAGGATGCGGGCGATCTCCTTGTCGAGGATGTCGCGCGGGAGGCGGTACTTCGGAATGCCGTAGCGGAGCATGCCGCCCGCTTCGGGCGACTTCTCGAGGATGGTCACCTCATGGCCCATGCGAGCGAGATGATAGGCGGCAGAAAGGCCCGCGGGGCCCGAGCCCACCACGAGGACGCGGCGGCCGGAGGCGCGCTTGGGCTTCTCGAAGGCCCAGCCCTTCTCGAGGGCGTGGTCGCCTAAGAAACGCTCGACCGCGTTGATGCCGACGGATTCGTCGACGACGCCGCGGTTGCAGGCGCCTTCGCAGGTGTGGTAGCACACGCGCCCCATCACGGCGGGGAGCGGGTTGTCCTGGCAGATCGTCGCCCAGGCCTTCTCATAGTCGCCGCTTTCGGCGTGGTAGAGCCAGAGCTGGCACTGTTCGCCGGCGGGGCACTTGGCGTTGCAGGGCGGGAGACGGTTCACGTAGACGGGCTTGAGGGTGCGCCAGCTGCCGGTCTTGTTGGCCAGCGACGTACCCACGTCGAGCGTGATGGCAAAGGGTTTATCACTCACTTTCATCTCCTTCAGTAGAGTCGTGCCCGGACGTCGGCCTGAGAGGCCACGGGGTTGATCTCATCGAGCGCCTCGGGGTCGAGCAGCCCGTATTCCTCGATGTTTCGGTCGGCCATCGCCTGGAGGCGTTCGATCACCTTGGGGTCGCCCTTGAAGAGGTGCGCGAAGCGCTTCTGGGGCTTCAGGTAGGCCTCGACCGGCGCCGGACGGCGGATCTTGCTAACGCCGGTGACGCGTCCGTACTCGGCCTCGAAGACGGGGAAGAGCCCCGTCTGGTGGGCCAGGCGTGCGAGCGTGACCGTCATCGAGGAGTGCGAACCCCAGCCGAGCGGGCACGGCACGAAGATGTGGATGTAGCGCGCGCCGTGGAAGGTCATCGCCTTGGCGACCTTGCGTTCGAGGTCGCGCAGGTCCGCGACCGTCGCCGTGGCGACGTACGGAATGCCGTGGGCCATGGCGATCAACGGGACGTCCTTGCCCTGGCCCCAGTGGTTGCCGGGCTCCTCGCCCACGGGCATCGTCGTGGCGGTGCGGGCCGTCGGCGGGGTCGCCGAGGAGCGCTGCACGCCCGTGTTCATGTAGGCCTCGTTGTCGTAGCAGATGTAGAGGACGTCGTCGTTCCTCTCGAACATCCCGGAGAGGCAGCCGAAGCCGATGTCGGTCGTGCCGCCGTCGCCGCCCATGGCGATCACGCGGGTGGGTTCGGCGCCGGTCTTCCTGGCGCGGGCGCGGTACGCGGCGGCCATGCCGGTCGCGACGGCCGCGGTGTTTCCGAAGAGCGAGTGGAGCCACGGGAGCTGCCAGCTCGTCTCCGGGTACGGGGTGGAGAACACCTCGAGGCACCCCGTGGCGTTGACGGCGGCCAGGTTGTTGTGGACGGCGCGCATCGCGGCGTCCACGGCGTAGCGGGCGCCGAGCGCCTCGCCGCAACCCTGGCAGGCGCGGTGTCCGGAGTTGAGCGAGTTGGTGCGGTCCATGCTCGCCTGGATGGAACGGTCCTCGGGATTGAGAAGGCGGTTGCCGACGGTGAAGGTGCCGGTCTGATAGAAATGAACCACTTCTGACATTATTCGATCTCCTCGCCTTTCTCGATCTTGCGTTGAGCGACGTGGCGGTTGAGGGATTCGGCGACGGGGCCGACGTGGCGGCGGGAGGCCTCGCGCTCGAGCTGCGCGGCGATGAGCTCGCGGTCGAGGTCGAGGATCTCGGGGTTCTCGACGGGCTCGCCGGCACAGGCGGCGCGGAAGCTCTTCTTGAAGCTCTCACGGGTGACCTGGCGGCCGCCCAGGCCCGCGATCACGGAGCGCTGTTCGACGGGGAGGCCCCTCAGGGACTTCATGACGTCGAGGTCCACGACGCCGCCGCAGCCCGGACTGAGCATGCGGTCGACGACCACGACGGTGCGCGCCTTCGAGAGCGCCTTCCTGACGGCTTCGTAGGGGAACGGACGGTAGCAGACGATGCTGAGCACGCCGATCCGGAGTCCCTCCTCCTCGCGGAGTTCGTCAACGGCGTCCTTGATGGTGCCCACGAGCGAACCCAGGGCGACGACGATCACCTCGGCGTCCTCCGTGCGGTACTCGGAGACGAGGCCGCCGCTCTTCCTGCCGAAGACCGACTCGAACTCACGCGAGCTCTTCTCGACGACGTCGAGCGCGTCGAGCATCTTCAGGTGGGCGAGGTAGCGCACCTCGGTGAAGGCCTCGGGACCGACCATGGCGCCGATTGAATAGGGCTTGGCGGGGTCGAGTACCTGACGGGGCTCGAAGGGCGGGAGGAACCGGTCGACCTCCTCCTGGGAGGGCACGTCCATGCGTTCGAAGGCGTGCGTGAGGACGAAGCCGTCCATGCACACCATCACCGGCACGGAGAGTTCCTCGGCGATGCGGAACGCCTGGATGTGCAGGTCCACGGCCTCCTGGTTGTCCTCGCAGAAGAGCTGGATCCAGCCGCAGTCGCGCTGGCTCTGGGAGTCCGAGTGGTCGTTCCAGATGTTGATCGGGGCGCCGATGGCGCGGTTGGCGACCGTCATCACGATCGGGAGTCCGAGGCCCGAGGCGTTGTAGACGGCCTCGGCCATGAAGAGCAGCCCCTGGGAGGCGGTCGCGGTGTAGGCGCGCGCGCCGGCGGCCGAGGCGCCGATCGCCACGGACATGGCGGCGAACTCGCTCTCCACGTTGATGTACTCGCTCGTCGGGAGGGCCCCCTTGCGGCAGAGCACGCCGAGGGCCTCGACGATGTGGGTCTGCGGGGAGATGGGATAGGCGCAGATGACGTCCGGACGGCACAGGGCCACGGCCTGGGCGACGCCCTGGCTGCCTTCGATTTGCTTAAGCATGGGACTTCTCCTTCCTGGCCATGACGTCGTCGTAGGCCAGACGCGCGACCTCGGCGTTGGCTTCGGCGACGCGGCCCTTGAACTTCTCACCATAGGCCTTGATCACGCTCTCGAGCTTCAGAAGGCCCGTCTGGGCGGCCATGCCCGCGAGCATGCCCGCGCCGGGGAGCGGACGGCCGATCTTCTCCATCGCGTAGGCCGTCGCCGGCACGCAGACGAGGTGTCCGGGCGGGAGCCTCTTCTCGAGGTCCCCGAGGCCGAGCTCGGCCGGGGTCTGCCCGGAGTTGACGACCACGTAGCCCTCGGGCTTGAGGCCGGAGAACACGTCCACGCTCTCGAGGAGCGTGCGGTCCTGTACGAGCACGATGTCGGGCTCGACGACCGGTTCGCGAAGACGGATCGTCTTCGGGGAGAAGCGCGCGTAGGCGGTGACGGGGGCGCCGGTGCGCTCCGAGCCGAAGCTCGGGAAGGCCTGTGCGTTGTGGCCCTCCATGAAGCCCGCCAGGGCGAGCATTTCGGCGGCGGTCACCACCCCCTGGCCTCCACGGCCGTGCAATCGAATTTGGAACACTGCGGTCTCCTAAAAGTGGTCTCGGAGGCCCTGCCTTCGGGCGGGGTCCTCCCGCCCGCCCGGACAGGGCGGGTCGGCGGGCATCCGTGCAGTATTTGAACGTCTTTTTTTGATTGTTGAAACCTAAGGTTTCACTATAGCGCATAGCCGTATGCTATGGAAGGAGTCCTTTTCGACGAAGGTGTTTCAGAAGGAAAATCCGGGCGGGAAAACCGACTAAACTGAAACGATCGATATTCAATCAAAGGACCGCTCGGACATGAATCGGAAACGGCTTTTGAACATCCTGGCGGCCGCGGCGGGGTCGGTCGCGATCCTCGGCGCGCTCAACGGATGTTCCACGCAATCCACTACTATACAGCCTCACTGGACGGCCAAGAAGTCCCCCTTTAGTACTATGCGGATCGAGGGTTCCAACCGCTTCGTCTGTTCGCTCGACGAAAAGGGGATGTATTGGCGCCACGTCGGGACGACGGGCGTGATACGCGACATGAAGGGGCGCCGGATCGGCACCCAGGTCGACGCCTCGACGCTCGTGGACTCGTCGGGCCGGAGCGCGGTGCTCTCCTCTCCCGAGCGCACGGGCCCCGGCGTCACCCGCGCGGACCTCCCGGACGTGGCCTTCCGCATCGACGCCCCGACTTCGGGCCCCTTCGCGCGCGCCACGGCCATGACCCGTGAGAAAGCCGTGCGCGGAATGCCGCTCTCGGCGTGCGCTCCCTCCCAGCGCGGGCAGGTCCTGAAGGTCCCCTTCAGCGCTTTGTTACGACTTTGGCGCTGAGCGACTCCCTTAAATTTGTTAAAATTAAAAACCTAGCTTTTAATTTTCGGAGTTGTAAATGGTTCCTGCCGCTACTACGGTCGGAGGCTACCTGCAGAGTCTTCCCAACGATCGTCGAGTCGCTATGGCGCGTGTCTGCAGCATGATTCGACGTTCGGCGCGCGGCGTTCGCGAAAGCATGCGCTACGGCTTGGCTTTCTATGAACTCGACGGACCGCTTTTCGCGGTCGAATCACAAGAACGCACGCTCACTCTTTACTTCGCCGAGAAGGACGTCGTCGCTGAATACGCGGACAAGCTCCCGGATCTGGATTCCGAGCACTGCCGCATCACCTTCACCGACCTCAACTGCCTCCCTCTCGACCAAGTCGAAAAGGTCGTCCGCGCCTCCCTGGCTGAACGCCGGGCCCGCGATGCCTCCTCTCCGGTCAATCAATCCGAGCTCCTCAAGATGTGGGGCATCAGCGAGGAGGACGTCGCCGTCGCCCCGCCGATCGTCAGGATCGTCGTCAACGAGGACGACGAAGCCGCTGAAACGAACTGATCCGGACCGGATCCGTCCCAAATCGAGTAGAGGGGAGCACTCTCGGTGCTCCTCCCCTCTCACACCACCAACC
>CAJMRV010000066.1 GCA_905215795.1 uncultured bacterium
CACGATTCCTAGATACTTCGGGAATTGGGGCCACGGCCTCCCGCGGCACCGCCCCGGGAGGCCGCGTTGTTTCTCCGAGGAGGATTCCCCTCCTTCCCCGGACGCGTCCGGCCTCCCCCGAACGCCCCCGGATTAACTGCTAAACTAGGAACATCGGGGGAGAAGCCCCCTTTTCGACATCATCCATGCCAATGACCGACGAAAACGTTCCCAACAGACCCCTGGCCATCGTCACCGGCGCCTCGAGCGGCATCGGCCGCGAACTCGCCTTCAAGGCGGCGCTGCGCGGCTACCGGCTGCTCCTCGTCTCGCGAAATGAGTTCGCCCTGAAGGAGCTCCAGAGGAGCCTCAGGACGAGGGCCGACATCCTCGCGCTCGACCTCAAGGAGGAGAGCTCCATCGACCGCGTCCTCTCCTGGCTCTCCGAGCGGGAGATCACGCCCGAACTCCTCATCAACAACGCCGGCTTCGGCGCCTTCGGTGAGGCCGTCGACATGAAGTCCGACATGCTCCTCTCGATGATCCGCCTCAACGTCGAGGCCGTGACCATGCTCTCGGTGAAGATTGGCCGGAGGATGGCCGCCGCCGGACGCGGGCACATCCTCAACGTGGCCTCCACGGCCGCTTTCCAGGCCTGCCCCAACCTCGCCGTCTACGGCGCGACGAAGGCCTACGTGCTGAGCCTCTCCGAGGCGCTCCACGAGGAGCTGAAGCCCTGCGGCGTCACCGTGACGGCGCTCTGCCCGGGTCCGACGAGGACCAACTTCGGGATCAACGCGGGCCTTGAGAAGGACAGCCCCTTCGACCGCTGGGCCACCGAACCCGAGAACGTCGCCCGCACGGGCTTCAACGCGATGATGCGAGACGAGGCGTTCGTCGTCGACGGCGTCCTCAACAAGGTCGTGGCGTTCGCCGCCCAAATCGCCCCGAGGGGCTGGGCCGCCGCCATCGCCGGACGCCTTCTCAAAAAGATGAAGTGAGGACCGCCTCCGGCGGAGCACTTCCCTGAAATTGAACGATGCCTGCGGATCCGGAAACGGAGCCGCAGGCGTTTTTTCCACCCTATTCATAAACGTTGCTTCCTGGCAACACATAAAAGAGGGCTCCTTAGGGATAACACTGGAAATCCGGCATCGCGTGAAGACTCATTCCTTCCAAACATTGTGCAATGGATAAAAGTCAGCCATCATGACACGGTCATCAATAATCATTTCACAAATGAGGAAGGCATGAAACCAACTCTTCTCCTTGCGGCCTGTCTCGCCGCATTCAGCTACACCGCCAACGCCAGCAGCGTCACCCTTTATGGCAACCTGGACACGGGCTTTGCATATGTTCATGACAAAACAACCACGAACCAGGTTCCCAACGGCGGGCACTTCAGCGAAACACGAAACAGCTTCGTGATGAGCAATGGCGTCATCTCGGACAACTTCATCGGCCTCAAGGGCAAGGAAGACCTCGGCAACGGTATGCAGGTCGGCTTTGCCCTCGAAAGCCAGTTCAATCTTTCCAACGGCGATTTCCAGCGGCATCTTGAAGAGATTGGTGAAGATGGCAAGCCCGTTTTCGGCACCCTCCTTTTCGAGCGGGAGGCTCGTCTGTTCGTCAAAGGAGCTTACGGTGCCCTTTCCATCGGCAGGATGGACGCATTGACCTCCTCAACCGGCTCTTTCAACATCATCTCCAGGACTGGTGACGCGTTCGAGGGGTACGGACTGCCTTTCGACACCAGGAAAAAGCTCGACAATGCCATCACCTACCAGTCTCCCGAGGTTGCCGGCTTCACGGGTTATGCGCAATATTCACTCGACGTCGGCAACGAGCAAAACGACAAGTTCAAGGACAACCTCCGATACTATGCCCTTGGTGGCGCCTTCCACCACGAAAACTTCAATCTGGCCGGTGCATTCGAACAATACCGAATGCCGAATGAATACCAGGGCAAAAACCTCTATGCCATCCATACGGCGGCCAACATGAAACTGGGAGACTTCACGCTATACGGCACCGCCGCGTACACGAAAAACGACGGTGGAGCTTCCGTTATGATCGACTCCGTCGGGATCGTCGGTGTGAACGCTCAAAACAATAGCAACAGCAGGCATTTTTCGCTGGGCACCAAGTATGAATTCGGGAGCAATGAAGTCATGGTCGGGGCGCAGTTCGTCAATGGGAAATATGATGACGTCAAGGTCAACTGCCAAGGCGCCGCCGCCCGATTCGTCCACCATCTGAGCAAACGCACCGGTCTCTATGCGGGCACGATGTATTCCCATTCCAAAGTGAAAAACGAAATCCTGAAGACCAACACCTTCTCGGTTTACGCCGGTCTAAAACACAGCTTCTAAGAGGCCGCACTCCAGGACTGAGCTCACTTGACTCGATCCCTCCTCCACACCATTGGGTTTTGTGAAGGAGGGATTTTTTGTCAACGTCTTTTCAACAAAACCTTCAGCTTCCAATCCAATGCCGGTATTGCTCATCGCCGGAAAAACAGAAAAGCGATGTTTTAAATCTCCAATGAAAATACGGTTTGATCCATTCAAATCCCTAGGTAGAATTTCGAACATTACTCGACACGTGAAGCAACAACATGAAGAACTTGCGGCACAATGTGCAGCGAGAACGATGGACTTCCCATGGTCAATAGATTCATCTTGTGTTGTTTTCCTACAACACAACGAAACAATAACGCATAGGGTTAACCATGAAAACTGTGCTTAAACACCGGTTCGCAGACAGGGAAAGTTGAATTCAACAGAAAAATTGACTATCATGATTTCGTCATCTTTTTCCATTTGTTACAAGGAAGCAAAAATGAAGAAATCCCTTTTGGTCGCGGCCTGCCTCGCTGCCGCCAGTTTTGCTGCCAACGCCAGCAGCGTCACCCTTTACGGCAATCTCGACACCGGGTTCGCTTATCAACACGCCAAGGTAAAAGGCAACACCATTATCGACCAAGACGGAGGCCTGCTTCCGAACGCAACTCCTATCAATGAAAAGAACAACCGCTTCATCATGCAGAACGGTCTGAGTTCCGATACGTTCATCGGCATTAAAGGCATTGAAGACCTGGGCAATGACATGCAGGTGGGTTTTGTTCTTGAAAGCCAGTTCCAGCTGAACAACGGGGACTTCGGCCGCTTCACCATTGAAGATGATGATGAAGACGAAGCTCATCGACTTTTCCAACAGGAAGCCCGTCTGTTCGTAAAGGGAGCCTTCGGTGAACTCTCCGCCGGCCGCATGGGTTCGCTTTCCTCCCCCTCGGGCTCCTTCAACATCATCTCCAAGACCGGCGATCCCTTTGAAGGCCACGCCACCGCGTATCATTACGATGTCACGCTCAACAATGCCCTGACCTACAAATCGCCTGAGTTCGCCGGCATCACCGCTTACGCGCAATATTCGCTCGACGTTGTGGACTCCCAGGAGGACAAATTCAAAGACAACGCACGTTATTATGCTTTCGGCGCCACTTTCAATCATGAAAACATCAATCTCGCCGGCTCGCTCGAACAACTTCGACTGCCGAAGGACTTTCATGGTTCCAACCCGCTTGCGTTCCAAATCGCAGGCAATGTCGAACTTGGCGACCTGACGCTATACAGTACCGCGGGATATGCCAAGCACAACAACCCCCAAGCCTACTTTGACGTCAACCTTGACGAAAAAATCAAGAGCAACAGCAAAATGCTGTCTTTGGGTGCCAAATATGAGTTCGGCAACAACGAACTCGATGCCGGCGTGAAGTTCTTGAAGAGCAAGGCGGAAGATCTCAAAATCAACGCTCAGGGTGTTGCCGCCCGTTACACCTATCATCTGAGCAACCGCACCAATCTTTACGCTGGTACGGCTTACGCCCATAGCAAGATCAAGCCCCTCGATACCAAGATCGACGCCTTCACGGCCTACGCCGGTCTGAAGCACAGCTTCTAAAAAGCCGCATCAAGACAGGGCTCGCCTGAACCAATCCCTCCTCCGCGCCATTCGGTTATGCGAAGGAGGGATTTTTCTTTACAGCATCCATTCAATCGGACAACTCAACACACATATCCCACCTTGACTCCCTCTCCGACAACCATCCCACATTCTTGCGACTCCGCTTTTTGCTTGAAACGGCGGAAACATCTCGTTTCAGTTGGTTTCATTCAGTCTCCAAATCCTCCGAATCCATTGCGGCACTAGCGCGTTGACACACATCGACATTTCTCGAAACATCCTTTTACAAATGAGAATCTGTCGCGTTTAAACAACACATTCAGGGTTTTGGTCTACGTACTTCTACGTAATTTTTGCGTCTTTCTGCTGTTGTCGATTCCGATTGAATGGACTTCCACGGATCCGTCGGCAGAATCAAAACACGGCCGTCGGAAAAGCCAAAAAACCAACCGACGACGACCGCCACTCATTTATCAATGGAGTACAAGATGAAGAAATCCCTTCTCGTCCTCGCCGTCCTCGGCGCCACCGCCCTTTCCGCGAACGCCGCCAGCGTTTCCCTGTACGGCAACCTCGACGCCGGCTTCGGCTACGTGCATTCCAAGGTCGACGGTAAAAAGACCAACACCTTCAAGATGCTCGACGGCATCGCCTCCGACAACTTCATCGGCCTCAAGGGCGTTGAAGAACTCGGCCACGAAATGAAGGCCGGCTTCGTGCTCGAAAACGGCTTCAGCCTCGCCAATGGTTCGTTTGATGAAAACAACAAGCTCTTCAGCCGCGAAGCCCGCCTCTTCGTCGACGGCGAGTTCGGTGAACTCTCCTTCGGCCGCATGGGCTCGCTCGGCAACGGCAACGGCTCCTACAACATCGCCTACAAGAACATCGACGCCATGAACGGCCGCACCATTTCCCACAGCGGCTTCGTGAAGACCCCGGTCCTCAACAACGCCGTCGCCTACAAGACGCCCACGATCGGCGGCTTCACCGGCTTCGCCCAATACTCGTTCGGCGTCGTCAACCAGGACGAACCCAAGCACAAGGACAACGACCGCTTCGTCGCCGTCGGCGCCACCTACTCGATCGCCAACGCCAACCTGGTCGCCACGTTCGAACAGGGCCTCCCCGGCAAGAACAAGGGCGACGCCAAGAAGCCCCTCCTCGTCAACTTCGGCGGCAACATGGCCTTCGACAACCTGACGGTGTTCACGGGCATGCAGTACGCCAAGAACCTTAATGGCGACGATCTTTTTGACAAAGACTCCGTTCCTCCGTTTGTAAACGGTAAGGTCCTCGCCGGCACGGTCGGCGCCAAGTACGCCTTCGGCAACAGCGAAATCAGTGGCGCCGGCTACCTCGCCCGCCATAAGAACGAGCACGCCAAGGGCAACCTCATGGGTCTCGCCGCCCGCTACGACTACAACCTGAGCAGCCGCACCGCCCTCTACGTGGGCACCGACATGGCCCGCTTCAAGGTCAAGAACAGCGACGACAAGACCACCGAGGTCTCCGTCTACTCTGGCCTCAAGCACAGCTTCTAATACGGCCTGATCCGACACGCCATGGAATCCGCCTTGCCGGGCGGATTTCCAAGCTAAGCGGATCCCGAAGAAGCATGGCTTTGACGACTCCCGTCCGACTCCCGTCGGCGGGAGTCTTTCGTTTCCGGACAAGGCGGCGTCCGGGCTCAAAGAACGGAATCCAACGCCAAGCAAACATGCCTGCAAACCACCTTCATTCCTAAGGCCGCAAAATCCTTCCGAGTGGTCGGTTTGTTTTTGACCCACTTAAGTAGATTCATCCGAAACCCCTTCCCTTCAGAGGTTTCATCCCGTTCATCCGCTACGACCAATGAACTAATCATTAATATCCACCTGTTGTACGGACACAACAACGGCAAAAGATGGAATACGTAGCAATACGTAATCATTGTGTCGTTTTCGAATTGTTTCAAAACTGAAAATCCGTTCGGAAAACAGCTCGTGCAGAATGCGCCTCCCTGCCGGCTGATGCACTCGAGCACCGGCCGCACACACCCACTACGGATGACAACAAATGATGAAAACGTCCCTCCCCGTCACCGCGCTCGCCATCGGCCTCGCCACGGTCTTCTGCGCCCCCGCCAACGCCGCCGACGTGAGCCTTTCGGGCAACCTCGAGGCGGGCTTCGTCCTCGGACACGCCAAGGACTACAAAGGATCCGACACCAGCTTCAAGTTCGCCGACGGCCTGGGCAACGAAAACCATATCGCCCTCAAGGCCGTCGAAACGATCAACAACGACCTCGCCGTGGGCTTCAACCTCGTCAGCACCTTCAACCTCAGCAACGGCGCCCTCGAAAAAGACACGGACGGCCAATATAATGTCTCGCATCCGCTCTTCGCCCACGAGGCCCGCCTCTTCATTCGAAACAGCTACGGCGAACTCGCCCTCGGCCGCTTCGGCGCCTTCGGCACCGACCAGGGCTCCTACAACGTCGTGATCTCCAACATGGATCCGCTCGCCGGCCCCGGCTTCAAGCACGGCCTCCTGAAGACGCCCGTCCTCAACAACGCCGTCGCCCTGAAGACCGCCACCCTCCGCGGATTCACCGGCTACGCCCAGTACAGCTTCGACGCCGACAACCAGGACTCGGCCAAGCACGACGGGAACCACCGTCACGCAGGCGTCGCCGCCACCTATGAAACCGAACGCGCCACCCTCGTTGCCTCCGTCGAACGCATGCTCCCCGGACACATCGCCGGCCTGGACTCCGCATCCTCGACGATCGTCAACATCGGCGGCAACATCGACTTCGAAGCGGTCAAGCTCTTCGCGGGCTTCCAGTCGGCCCACCACGTCTCCACCGAGATGAACAAGATCATTCTCCGCGGCGGGGCAGACACGATCCGCACCAGCACGATCGGCGCCACAAAGACCTTCGGCGCCAACGACGTTGCGGCCTCCGCCTTCCACAGCCGCATCAAGACGGGCTCCGGCAAGAAGGAAACGGCTTCCGGCGGCGGACTCCGCCTCACCCACCACCTGAGCCCGCGCACGTCGCTCTACGTGGGCGGCGACGTCGCCCGCTACAAGGAAGCCAACAACGACAAGCTCACCTACACGCGTGCCTACACCGGTCTGAGCCACCGCTTCTAAGCGGATCGCGGAGCCCGTCACGAACTGATTCCGACGGGCCCCGTGACCACGGCCGAACCCCGCTCGAACCCCACCGGAACCCTTCCGGCCGAGGTTTGTGCGGGGTTTTTGACATGACGCAACCCCTTTGACGCCCCCGCTTTGAAATCCGGCGCGGCTTTCTTCATCATTCGGACTGCACCCTCCCAACAACCCCCGGAGCCCGTCCATGATCCTGCCCGTCAGGGCACTGGCCGTCCTCGGAACGGCCGCCGCCTCCGTCTACGCCGCCACCGAAGTGCTCCCGGAACTCCTTCCGGAGGGCACCGACGCCGTTCGCGCGGAGAAAAGGACGGCCGTGGTGGAACCCCCGGTGAGGCACACGCTCACGGGCGTGAAGACGCCCTCGGGCATCACGCTCTCGGGGCTCAAGGTGGGGGCCGGCGAAAAGAAGTCCGGATTCGGGTTCGCCTTCACCGACGCGTTCGAACCCGTGGACGACAAGCTCGAGGCGAGGAAGCGCCGCTTCGGGTATGAGGCGCGCGTCTACTTTCATTCCGACGCCGGGGAGTTCTCCACGGGACGCCTCGCCGGTCTCTCCGGACGCTCGGGCGCCTACTCCCTCTTTTCAACGACGGGCGACGCCCTCGGGGGCGCCTCGCCCGTGAGGACCGGATTCTTCCGCTTCCCCGTCATGAACAACGTTCTCGCCTTCCGCACGAGGACGATCAACGGCGTGACCGCCTACGCAATGCACTCCTTCGGTGTGGACGACCTCGACTCGGGCCGCGTCACCGGGAACGACCGCTACGTGGGGATCGGCCTCGGTTATGAAACAGCGAAAGGCGCAGTCGCCCTCACGCTCGAGCGGGGGCTCCCCTCAAGGACGAGGCCGGGCGTTGCCAATCCCGTCCTCATCGGACTCGCCGCGAACAAAGGGGACGACAAACTGCGCTTTTACGGCGCGATCCAGTACGGCCGCCACCTGACCGACGACATCGCCGCCGACGATTCCGACTATCTATATAGGGACGGCACGAACCTCGCCGGAACCATCGGGGTACGCTACGGCCTCGAAAAGGGCGAGCTGCGTCTCGCCGCCTATCACGGACGGGCGGACTTCAGCGGCGTGAAAAGAAGCACGACGGGAATCGGACTGCGCGCCTCGGGGACGATCGCCCCCAATACGTACGGCTGGCTCACCGCCGGCGTCTCAAGGACCGAGGTGGCGGGGATCGACCGCCGCCCCGACCGCCTGAACGTGCACACGGGGTTGACGCACGTCTTTTGACATGAGGGACGGAAAGCCCTCGTTCGTCGTCCGGAATGACGACGCCAAACCTCTCTGACGACCGACAGGTCGATCCTCTTGGGTTCCTCTTCATCACCACCCAGCACTGCCTAATTAATAGAGGCGTTCCGCGGAGAGCAGCGCTTATTCCTGCTTCAACCCGCAAGACCCGGCTTCACTCAACCATAAGCCCGCCATCAGTCATTCGACTCCCAAACCTTCAAGCATCACCGACGGCCGGGAACAACGCGCCGCAGTCAAAGAACAAAAAGCCCAGCACCGTCACTTCGTCACCTATCCTTCGACCCACCCAACTCGGCACCTCCTTAAACTCCGAGCAAGCGTTCAAACACAGGCAGTCTTTCACAAGATTCCTGAAGAACAAGGAAATAATTTGATAATCCAATAAAACAATATGCAAAACAAGGTTTAAAAAGGCACTTGAGGAAGCTCTTCAAAACCCCCATCTCTGAACGATGGGGGAAGCAGATTTGTTTAA
>CAJMRV010000067.1 GCA_905215795.1 uncultured bacterium
GGAGTTCCTTGATGCGGCCGTCCGCGCCCACCGAAGCGGGCACGAGGCGCCAGACTTCGGGCGCGATCGGACGGGCGCCCGCTCCGGTCCAGAGCCACGGGGCCACGCCCGGGGGCGTCGTCTCGCGCGAGAGGACGCGCCAGAGCCAGGCGTAGTGCGGGAGCCTCGCGAAGGTCTCGAAGGGCATGCGCTGGGCGACGGCCTTGTCGGCGTCGCCGGCGAGCCGGTTGAGGGCTTCGACGGAGGAGGGGTCCAGATTCGCATAGGGCTCGACGGGCAGGAGCGCGCCGGGCACGAGAATGAAGGCGGTCGACATGACGGTGTCACTCGTATCGGGTTGGTGGATCGGTGCGGAGAAGCCGCCCGGTTGCTTTACAATGGGCGGTGCGTTCCGCGGTGGCGGACCCGGGCCTCGGGCCCGTCCGCCGGTCCCCTTATTTTGACACGCCGGAACGATTTTTGATTACGCCATTGGTTGAAGGTGCCCATTCCGTGAACACCCCCTACGAGTTTCTCATCGGCCTCACCTACACGCGCGCCGGCCGGCGCGGCCGGAGGAAGGACCGCTTCCTCTCGTTCATCTCCGCGATGAGCGTCGCCTCGATCGCCCTCGGGGTCGCGGCCCTGATCATCGTGCTCTCCGTCATGAACGGCTTCCAGAAGGAGGTGCGCGACCGCATGCTCTCCGTGCTCGCCCACGTCGAGGTGATGAACACGACGGGGCCGGTCACCGACTGGAGGGAGCTCGCACGCGAGGCCCTCGAAGTCGACGGCGTCGTGGCCGCCGCGCCCTACGTGAAGGGCCAGGGGCTGCTGAGCCGTGGCACGACCTTGCGCGGAGCGCTCGTCGAGGGCGTCGATCCGGAAGCGGAGGCCGGCGTCTCCGACCTCGTGCGCCACACCGAGGGCGCGCCGCTCTCGGTGCTCAAGCCCGGCTCCTTCGACGCGGTCATGGGCGCCGACCTCGCCGCACAGCTCGGCGTGCGCCCGGGCGACAAGGTCGCCCTCATGGTGCCCCAGGGCACCGTCACCCCGGCGGGCGTCCTCCCGCGCGTCAAGCAGTTCACCGTCAAGGGGCTCCTCAACTCCGGCCACTACCAGTACGACAGCTCCATGGTGCTCCTCAACATCGAGGACGCGGCCAAGCTCTTCCGCACCGGCGGCCCCGAGGGGCTGCGCCTCAAGGTGGCCGACATGGACCGCGCGCCCGAAATCGCGCGCCGCGTCGCCGAACACCTCCCGCCCGGCTACTGGGCGAGCGACTGGTCGAGGAACAACGCCACGTGGTTCGCGGCCGTCCAGGTCGAGAAGCGCATGATGGGGATCATCCTCTTCCTGATCGTCCTCGTCGGGGCTTTCGGGCTCGTCAGCTCGCTCGTGATGACGGTCAAGGAGAAGCAGGCCGACATCGCGATCCTCCGCACGTTGGGCGCCTCGCGCGGCTCGATCATGGCCGTCTTCATGATCCAGGGCACCGTCGTGGGCGCCGTGGGCGTCGCCACGGGCGTGGCCCTCGGACTGCTCGTCGCCACGAACGTCGGGGCGATCGTGAGCGCGATTGAGGGGCTCTTCCACGTCGCGTTCCTTCCCAAGCAGATCTACTTCATCTCCGAGATGCCCTCGGACCCCAGGGCGGCCGACATCATCCCGATCGCCGTCTTCTCCTTCCTCCTGAGCCTCGCGGCGACGCTCTACCCGAGCTGGCGCGCGGCCAACACCCGACCCGCGGAGGCGCTTCGCTATGAATGACACGGCCATTGAAATGAAGGACGTCGTGAAGTCCTATGACGACGGCGGCCTCTCCGTGAAGGTCCTCGACAAACTCGACCTCACGGTCGAACGCGGCGAGATCGTCGCCGTGGTGGGGGCCTCGGGCTCGGGCAAGTCCACGCTCCTGCACGTCCTGGGCGGCCTGGACACGGCCGACTCGGGCCGCGTCGTCGTCGACGGGAGCGACCTCGCGGCGCTCTCGGAGCGGGCCTGCGACCGCCTGAGGAACCTGCGCATGGGGTTCGTCTACCAGTTCCATCATCTCCTCCCCGAGTTCACGGCGCTCGACAACGTGGCCATGCCCGCCCTGATCGCCCGCCGTCCCGCCGGCGAGGCGAGGGCGCGCGCCGAAAAGCTCCTTACCGAAGTGGGGCTCGGACACCGTCTCGAACACCTCCCCTCGCAGCTCTCGGGCGGCGAACGCCAGAGGGTGGCCATCGCCCGCGCGCTCGTCATGGAGCCGGGGATCGTCCTCGCCGACGAACCCACCGGCAACCTCGACGCGGAGACCGCCTCGGCCGTCTTCGAACGCTTCGTTTCGGTGGCGAGGAGCACGGGCGTGGCCGTCGTCATCGTGACCCACGACGAGACGCTCGCAGCCCGCTGCGACCGCCGCCTCCGGCTCGTCGACGGACGCCTCGTCGAAACGTCCGCCGGCCGGTGACATCCGGCAACGATTTTCACCCTCCAGTTGAGAGTCATTCGCGTTAGAATCGATTCACGGCCCCGCGTCCGGGGCCCTTCCGGAGGACAACGCATGCAATACGGACTCGTCGACACGCACTGCCACCTGCAGAGCACCCGCTTTCTTCCCGACCTGGGCGTCCTGGTCGAGGAGGCGAGGGCCAACGGCGTCGACGACATGATCGTCTGCGCGGGCTCGCGCGAGGACTGGCGCGAATGCCGCCGCATCGCCCACGAGCACGACCTCGCCTACACCCTGGGCATCCATCCCTTCTACACGCCGCACGCCCGCGAGGAGGACCTCGAGCGGCTGCGCGCCGTGTGCACCGAGGCGCTCGAGGATCCCCACTTCGTGGGCGTCGGGGAGATCGGCCTGGACCACCTGGTCGACATCGACCCCGAGCTCCAGGAGTTCTATTTCGCCGGGCAGCTGCGCATCGCCCGCGACCTCGGGCTTCCCTGCTCGATCCACAACCGCAAGAGCGAGGACCGCATCCTCAAGTACCTGAACCGCTTCCCCGTCTCGGGCGTCGTGCACGCCTTCAACGGTTCGGAGGTCTTCAGGACGCGCCTGACCGAGCTCGGCCTCAAGATGGGCTTCGGTGGCGCGCTCACCTACGAAGGCTCCCGCCGCATCCGCGCCCACATCCAGTCGCTCGGAATGACCCACTGGGTCCTCGAGACCGACGCCCCGGACATGCCCAATTCGGAACGCCGCGTCCGAGGCGACCTGCGCACCGAACCCTCGGACCTCGCCGACACGGCGATGCTCGTCGCCGAACTCATCGACCGCCCGTTCGCGGACGTCGTCCGCCAGAGCCGCGTGAACGCCTACGAGGCCTTCCCGAGGCTCGCGCTGAGGCACCCCCTCGGCGTCGGGGAGTGATCCCGGAGCAGTCCGATCCTTCTCCTGATTCCCGTCTCCGCCTCTCCCCGAGGCGGACCGCTTGAAGGCCGTCCGTTTATGGGCGGCCTTCGGCTTGTCTCCGAAGCGCACCCGGCGTGCGTGAAAGTCGTACACTGATGTTTCCGTCCTGATGCATACGCGCGCACGATCGCGCCCCGGGACGGATGCGCCGCCGGCCGCGACCGGCCGGCACCGGATACTACAATCAGCAGACAGTACCAGGAGGTTGCGTCAGAATGACCGATCCCAAACACGTCACCCAGGGTCCCACCGAGCTCGTCATCGTCGCCGTCATCGGCTCCGACCGTCCGGGCATCGTGGCCTGTTCCTCCGAAATCATCACCCGCGAGGGCTGCAACATCCGCGAGATGACCCAGCACGCCATGCTCGGCCAGTTCGCGTCGATCTCGCTCGTCGACAAGCCCGTCTCCCTTTCCTACGAATCCCTGAAGAACGACCTCGAGGAGGGCTTTCGCCTGCGCGGCTACCACCTCTCCGTGGTCACGCGCCCCTACGAAAACCCCGTCTGGGAGCGCCTCCCCGGGACCGAACCCTTCGTGCTCTCCGTCTGGGGGCGCGACCGCAACGACATCATCAAGGAGTTCTCCGCCCTGTGCGCCGAACGCAACGTCAACATCGCCGGCCTGAGGGCGCTCCCGATCGAGAACGACGAGAGCCTCCAGGTCTTCGAAGTGCTCGTGCCCGCCGACGTGGACATGCGCGCCTGGCATGAGGAGCTCATCGCCAAGGCCCGATCGATGGGCCTGAAGGCGAGCCTGCAGCACGCCCACATCTTCGAGGCGATCCACCGCGTCAACGCCGACTGAGGCGTTCAGAGAAACACCCGCACAAAGGAATATTCAAGACATGTTCACAGACAATGAAGTGCTGAGCACACTCAACATGCTCAGGAGCGAACACCTCGACGTGCGCACGGTCACCATGGGCATCAACCTCTTCGACTGTGCCGGCGAGGACTTCGAGAAGAAGGCCTACGACAAGATCGTGAGCCGCGCCGAGAACTTCGTGAAGACCTGCGACCAGGTGGGCGACCGCTACGGCGTGCCCGTCGTCAACAAGCGCATCTCGATCAGCCCGATCGGCACGGTGTGCGCCGGGGCCTCCGTCTCGAAGATGGTCTCGGTGTGCCGCATGCTCGACCGCGCGGCCAAGACCGTCGGCGTGGACTTCATCGGCGGCTACGGCGCCCTCGTCGAAAAGGGGATGACCCCGGGCGAGAGGAACCTGATCGACGCGCTCCCCGAGGCGCTCGCCACCACCGACCGCATCTGCTCCTCGATCAACGTGGGCTCCACGAAGGCCGGCATCAACATGGACGCCGTCGCCCTCATGGGCCGCCGCATCCTCGACGTGGCCGAGGCGACCCGCGACCGCGACGCCATCGGCTGCGCCAAGCTCGTCGTCTTCTGCAACATCCCGCAGGACGTCCCGTTCATGGCCGGCGCCTACCTCGGCGTGGGCGAACCCGACGTCGTGATCGACGTGGGCGTCTCCGGTCCGGGCGTCGTCAAGAAGGCGCTCGACCGCGCCATGGAACGCAAGGGCCGCACCCTCACGATCACCGACGCCGCCGAGATCATCAAGCAGACCGCCTACAAGGTGACCCGCGTGGGCGAGATCATCGGCAACGACGTCGCCGAACGCCTGGGCTATCCCTTCGGCGTGGCCGACCTCTCGCTTGCTCCGACGCCCGCCGTCGGCGACAGCGTCGGCGAGATCTTCCAGTCGATGGGTCTCTCCTCGATCGGCGCGCCCGGCACGACCGCCGTGCTCGCCATGCTCAACGACGCTGTGAAGAAGGGCGGCGTCTTCGCGTCCTCCCACGTGGGCGGCCTCTCCGGGGCCTTCATCCCGGTGAGCGAGGACTCCGCGATCGAGGAGGCGGCCGCCTCCGGACGCCTCACCCTCGAGAAGCTCGAGGCGATGACGAGCGTGTGCTCTGTCGGCCTCGACATGATCGCCATCCCCGGCGACACGAGCGCCGCGACCATCTCCGGGATGATCGCCGACGAGTGCGCCATCGGCATGATCAACAACAAGACCACAGCGGTGCGTGTGATCCCGGTGCCCGGCAAGGGCGTCGGCGAGCGCGCCGTCTTCGGCGGGCTCCTCGGCGAGGCGAGCATCATCCGCGTCCCGGGCGGCGACGCCTCCGGGTTCGTGGCACTGGGTGGACGCATCCCCGCTCCGATCCACTCCCTTAAGAACTAAAAGCAGAGGGGCTCCCCACCGGAGCCCCCGCACTCAAAGGCGCCCCGGGCGCCTTTTTTTGGAGAAGAAATTGACAATTTCGCAATGTTCCCTTGTTGACTCAAATTGCGTCTCGTCCAGGACCGTTCCGTCGGCCTTGTCATGTGCCGCATGGAACGGCGCGTACCTTTTTTCCGAGCGTCCCTCAGTGGCTGCCCGGTCGTGGATGGCCCCAGACGGTACGACCGCCGTTTTGGTCCGTCCTCCTTGTGAAACCGGGGTGGAAGGCCTCCCATGCGGGGTCTCCCCCTACAAGGCGCTCCGGCGCCTTCTTTTTGGACCAGAAAATGACGATTTCGCGATGTTCATCAGACTCTTTCATCCGGGCGCTGGCCCTGGCGGAGGTGACGGCCCTCATGGGTGTTCCTCAGCAGGCGGAGGCCTTCCCCTTCCTCGACGAACCCGAGTGGGTTTCGTCGCTTGAGGACAAAGGGGAGAGGGACGGCGACTTTTATTATCTGAGGGCCGACCCGCGGACGTGGGCCGGAGGGCCCTGGACGGTGCGGTTCGACGGCAGCCAGGACCTTGACCATGTCATCGGCGTGCCCGCGTTTCCAAAGCTGCCGGACGGCTCCCCCTTCGTGGTGGACCTTTCCGTGGAGGTTCCCGCCGTCGACGCCGAATACATGGATGGTTCTTCAAATATTTCGCTCGCTTACGGCGCCATGCTCGAAAACGTGCACATGAGGGTTGGTCGCGGCGGCATGCTGGCGTTGATCGAAGAGTGTGACGACGAGAGTGTCGATTGGGAGGGCGAATCTGAAGGTTTGGATGATGAGGATGATGTCGGGTGGAATGGCGGCGCCGTGGATGAAGCCCCCTGGATCGACTGGCACAGTCCTTCGACTCTTGCCTTTGAGGAGAGCTTTGACATTGAGAAGGGACCGTCGCTCCCTCCCAGGGCGGTGCTCCTCGTGAGGGAGCCCCGGAGGTTCGGGAACGGCGTCAGGGTCGACCTTGACGCACCTCCCGATGGAACGCCCGGCCACGCCCTGCGCGTGGGTGAACGGGGTGCGTTGGTGGTGGCTCCGTCGAAGGAGGCCGTCGGGGATGCGGCGCTTCTCGACGTCGGTGGCGGCGGCGTCGACTTCCGTCGGGGGAGCCGGATCGTGGTCGACGGTGGCGAGAGGCGGGTGGTGCTTTTCCCCGAGGGCGTCGATGTGGACGGCTACGATAACGTGGAGGTCGTCTATCGGTTGCCCGAGTGCGATCCGGAGGACCAGGACGGCGTCAATTGCGGTGCTTATGGAAAGGGGAGCCTCGTCCACGAGCGCGGCGTGGGCTGGGTCGCCGTCCCCGCGGAGGTCCCGAGGACGGAGGGCATTTCTCCGCAACTCATGGAGGAGCTTTTCGTCGAGGCCGGGGAGATCGCCGTGTTCGAAGGGGAGCCTGAAGCGGGCGGGATCGTCCTGGACGCCTTCGCGGGCATGCTCGGTGCAATCGGAGCCGAGGCGCTCGCCTCCAACGAAGCGCCGCCGCCCGTCGTCAAGGCCGAAGGCGTCGGCCTGAAGCCTTCGCCCGTCTGGTTCCGCGCGGGCGGCTGGAAGGAGCGCGGCCGCCATGACCCCGACGGCAGGCGCAGGCCGGGCTTTGAGAGGGCCTTTCTCGAGGGCGGCCTCACCATCGGGCGCTCGGACCGTCTGGACTGGGGCGCCGCGTTCGCCTTCGGGGTGAAGAAGGCGCATTCGGACCGGCTGCAACACTTCAGGGGGGAGGCGGACACCGCGGGTGCGCTCCTCTGGGCGCGTCCCGTCCTCTCGCGCACGGGACTCCATGAGGAGGCGCTCCCGATGATGATCGGCGGGTCGGTCACGCACACCAACGGGCGGCTCCATCACCGTGATGCGAAGTGGTGGCGGATTCCCAGGCACAAGGAACACTCGGTCGCCGGGGCGGTGTTCTACGAGGCGGCGCTCCGGGGCCTCAACGGTTCGGGGGCGCTCCGGGCGGGCCTCCTCCTGGAGAACCGGAGCTCGACCAGGGTCGAGTTCGAGCTCGACGGGGTCACGTGGATGCGGGGTTCCCGGTCGTCTTCATGGCGCGCGGCCGCCATCGCCGGCGCGGACTCCGCGGTGCGTCTCCTCGACGTGTTCGGATGGCACCTCGACGCGGGCCTCTCGGCCTCGCTGAGACTGCAGAAGGCCTTGCGCTCCGAGCGGTGGACGCTTCTGGCGGGCACGAAGCAGGGCGTCGGGGAAGGGGGCTTCCCGGCTGATCGACTCCCCTCTCTTTGCTACGAGGGAACGCTCAGGGTCTCCTTCGGTAATGAATCGGACGTTTTCCACATCTCGGGCACGTACAGGGGAAACAGCGGGGGCGGAAGAGCCAAGGGAGTCCTCTTCGGGCTCTCGATGAGGGTTTGAGGGCGCGAAAGTCCGTTAGAATGTTCTTATTGGGAGAGGCTTCCGAGGCCTCACTCCCGGGCGGGCGCCGCCCGGACCGGATGGTCCGCGCACGGGGCGCGCCGCGGTGGGTGCGGGCTCGAGGAAGCTCTTGCGCGCCATGGGGCGGGTGCCCCGTGGACGGCGCGGCTCCGGAACCGACCCTTCCGGAGCCTATGGGAAAGGTGAACCAAATTGGTGAGAACAGGCATATGACGGAAACTTTCGAAAAAGAGTTCAACGCGGAGCAGGCCCGCAACATGGTCGAGCCGCTCTACACGGACCACAAGCTCGCCACCGGCGAGACGGTGATGGCCCACGCGGACGGCATCGTGTCGATACTCCGTCACATCAGGCCCGACCAGGACCTGCTCGCCGCGGGGTATCTGTTCTGGGCGCCCGACTGCGTCCAGAACTCCCAGGATTGGATCGAGAAGGCCTTCGGCCCGAAGGTGAACTCGCTCGTCCAGGAGCTCGGCCGCATCGACAAGCTCAGCCGCCGGGCAAGAAGCGAGAACAAGGAGGCCAACGCCAAGCACCAGGCCGAATCGATCAGGAAGATGCTCCTGGCGATGTGCAACGACCTGCGCGTCGTGCTCCTCAAGCTCGCGAGCCGTCTGCAGACCCTTCGCTACTTCGCCGAATGCATGCGCGTGGGCGGCCCCTGCGAGGGCTACAGGACGTTCGCCGAGGAAACCCTGGCGATCTATGCGCCGCTGGCGAACCGCCTCGGCATCTGGCAGGTCAAGTGGGAGCTCGAGGACCTCTCGTTCAGGTTCACGCATCCCGAGGAGTACCACGAGATCGCCTCGCAGCTCAT
>CAJMRV010000068.1 GCA_905215795.1 uncultured bacterium
GCCCACACGATCCTGATCGACCTCGACCGCGACGTCTGGGGCTACATCTCGCTCGGCTTCTTCCGCCAGAAGCTCAAGGAAGGCGAAGTGGGCTCCTCGACGATGCCCCACAAGGTCAACCCGATCGACTTCGAGAACTCCGAGGGGAACCTCGGCCTGGCGAACGCCATCCTCGACCACATGGCCGGCAAGCTCCCGATCTCCCGCTGGCAGCGCGACCTCACGGACTCGACCGTGCTGCGCAACCTCGGGGTCGGTTTCGGCTACGCCCTGATCGGCTTCTCCTCGCTCATGCGCGGCCTCAACAAGCTCGAGCTCAACGACAAGGTCGTCGCCGAAGACCTCGACCACGCCTGGGAGGTCCTCGCCGAGGCCGTCCAGACCGTGATGCGCCGCTACGGCATCCCCAAACCCTACGAACAGCTCAAGGCCCTCACGCGCGGCAAGGGCATCACGCCCGAGACGATGCGCGAGTTCATCTCCGGCCTGGAGATCCCGGCCGAAGCGAAGGAACGCCTCATGGAGCTCACGCCCGCCACCTACATCGGCAAGGCCCCCGAGCTCGCCCGCCGCTGCTGACCAACTCCCCCGACGAGCCGTCCCTCCAGGACGGCCCGTCCCGGAAACGAGGGTCCATCATGAAGACACGCCACACTGAAGGGCGCCGCGGCACCGCGCTGCGCGCCGGACTCGTCCTCGCCGCCGCCACGGCCTCCGTCCTCGTCGCAGGATGCCAGGGCGTCACGCCGCTCGGACGTGAGTTCTACAGCGTCACCGCACCCACGACCGACGAGGCCGTCCGTGCGGGGCAGGCCTACTGCCGGAAGCTCGCTCCGTCGAGCTTCACCGTGCGCACGGTCTCCCGGTCGGAGAAGGACCCCTCGCAGGTCGAAGTGGTCTTCCGCTGCCAGGAGCTCAACAAGCCCCTGCCCGAGTCGCACTACCGCCCCAACATCGGATTCATCCAGGGCGAAGAGTGATCCGCGGGCTGCGGACGACGATTTCAAAGCACCAAAAAAAGAAGCTTCCGGTTTTGCTGCCGGAAGCTTCTTTTCGTTTCAGGTTGTCGGACCGTGCGTCAGATCACGATCGAGCCCGCCTTGACCTGCGCCCAGACGCGGTCGCCCTCCTTGAGGGAGAGCTCCTCGAGCGAATGGCGCGTCACGCGCGCGAGCAGGAACGAGCCTCCCAACTCCAGGCGCACGAGCACGTAGCTCGGCCCGAGCGGGGAGATCGTCCCGACGGTGCACTCGAAGACGTTGCGGATCGACGTGAGGCCCGGTTCGGTCTTCGTCACCGAGACGTCGGCGGCCTTGATGCGCACGCGCACCCGTTCGCCGATGGGCTTCTCGTCGAGGTCGGGCATCTCCATCGTGAAGTCCTCGCCGCGGATGCGGATCGCGCCCCAGCGTTCGAAGCGCTCCTCGATCTCGCCGGTGAGGACGACGGCGCCGCCCTCGGCCTCGTCGCCGGTGCGGCAATAAGGAATCACCTCCTCGAGCGTGCCGTGGCGGACGATGCTGCCCGCCTTGAAGACGACGACGTAGTCGGCCAGGCGCGCCATCTCGTCGATCGAGTGCGTGACGTAGAGGATCGGGACCTCGAGCTCGTCGCGCAGGCGTTCGAGCCACGGGAGGATCTCCTGCTTCCTCTGCCAGTCGAGCGCCGCGAGCGGCTCGTCCATGAGGATGATGTCCGGGGTCATGACGAGGGCGCGCGCGATGGCGACCCTCTGGCGTTCACCGCCTGAGAGTTCCGAGACGCGCCTCCCAAGGAGGTGCCCGATGCCGAGCAGCTCCACGGCCTCCCTGAGGCGGCCGAGTCCCTCGGGATTGCCGCTCCTCTTGAGTCCGAACGTGAGGTTCTTCTCGACGTCGAGGTGCTCGAAAAGGCTCGCCTCCTGGAAGACGTAGCCCAGGCGGCGCTTGTAGGTGGGCACGAAGACCTTGCGGTCGTCGTCCTGCCAGCACTCGCCGTTGATGGTGACGCGTCCCTTCGGACGCTCGAGCCCCGCGACGCTCCTCAGGACCGTGGTCTTCCCGCAGCCCGAGGGGCCGAAGAGGACCGTGATGCCGGAGGCGGGGACCTCGAAGGCCACGTCGAGCTTGAAGCCCGTGGAGCGTTCGAGTTCGATGTCGACGAATCCGTTCTTCGCGGTGGTCATGACGCCACCTTCTTGGGTTGGCGCCGTTCAAGCAGGTTGAGGAGCATGAGGACGATGAAGCTGAAGATGAGCATGCCGCCGGCCAGAGCATAGGCGTGGTCGTATTCCATGGCCTCGACGTAGGTGTAGATCTGCGTGGAGACGACCTGGGTCTGGCCCGGGATCGCCCCGCCGATTATCAGCACGACGCCGAACTCGCCGATCGTGTGCGCGAACGTCATCAGGGCGCCGCGCACGATCCCGTGGCTCGCCAGGGGCATCACCACGTTGAAGAACGCGTCGAGCGGCGGACAACGGAGCGTGGCCGCGACCTCCATGGGCCTCGGGCCGACGCCCTCGAAGGCCGTCACCAGGGGCTGGACCATGAAGGGCATGGAATAGAGCACCGAGCCGAAGACGAGGCCGGTGAACGTGAAGTTGAGCGTGCCGATCCCGAGCTGGTCGGTGAGCCTGCCGATCGGCCCCTCGGGGCCGAGTGCGACGAGGATGTAGAAGCCGAGCACGGAGGGCGGCAGCACCAGGGGGAGCGTGACCACGGCGTTGACGACGCCGCAGAGCATGCTCCTGCGCTTGGCGAGCCACCACGAGAGCGGCAGCCCGATGACGAGGAGGACGGCGGTGGTGACCGAGGCGAGCTTCAGGCTCACCATGATCGGTTCCCAATCCTGGGGATTGATCATCATGCCGGCCTCCTTGTGGTCGGTTCACCCGTCATCAGCTTATTCGGGAGCGCCGTAGCCATAGGCGGCACGGATGCGGGCGGCCTCGGGATTGGTCCTGATGAACTCGAGGAAGCGCTTGGCACCCTCGTTGTCCTTGCCGACGTTGAGGAGCACCGCGTCCTGACGGATCGGTTGGTAGAGGCTCGTCGGAACCTCCCAGCCGGAGCCGCCCTGGAGCTTGCCGTCCTTGTAGACCTGGGAGAGCGCGACGAAGCCGGCCTGCGCGTTGTTGGTGCGCACGAACTGGAAGGTCTTGCCGATGTTGTCGCCCATGACGAACTTGGGTTCGAGCTTCTTGAGGATGCCCAGGCCCTCCATGGTCTGGTAGGAGGCCTCGCCGTAGGGGGCGAGCTTCGGGTTGGCGACGGCGATCTTCTTGATCTTGTCGGAAAGGAGGCTCTTCTCGTCGGTCATGAGCTTCTCGTCGGGACTCCAGACGATCAGCTTGCCCATGGCGTAGGTGAATTCGGTGCCTTCAACGGCGTAGCCCTCGGCGACGGCCTTCTTCGGGGTCTTGGCGTCGGCGGCGAGGAACACGTCGAACGGAGCGCCGTTCTTGATCTGGGCGTAGAAGGCGCCCGTGGAGCCGAACGAAACCGTGAGCTTGTCGCCCGTGGCCTTTTCATAGACCGGGGCGATGTCCTTCATCGGCGCCGTGAAGTTGGCGGCGACGGCGACGCGGACTTCCTGGGCCTGGGCGAAGGAAACGAAGCTCAGCGCGACGAGGGCGCCGATCAGAGTCTTTTTCATGGATTCTCTCCTGATGGTTTTACGCATACAATGGGTGATGCATGGTTTGCAAAGACAAGAAAAGGACGACGCGCCGGTGCCCGGGAGGCATCCGACGCATTCGTCCTTCCTGTTGTGAAAAGGTCCGGTGCTCCGTTCTCTCCGAGCAAAACCCACGGGTCCCCACCCGTCTTTTTGCCATGTTCGATGGTAACCCCTCACCCCAAGGAGAACCAGAAGAATTACCAACGAACATCTTTGTCGGAAATGAAAAGAGCGCTTCACAAAAAATCGATTCGCACTAGGAGTTACCCCTAGTCTCGGTGATTTTTCGTCCTGAAAGTGGTTTTCCTTTCGGTCGACCGTGTTTCGGGCGCAAATCGCGGAAATTCATAAGTCATTGACTTACAAGGTTTTTCGCCCTTCCTGAACCTTTTGGAAGATGGCTTTTTCCGCTATTCCTGACTAGAATAACGAAGAACCGGCAATCATGCAAGCCCTATTTCAACCCTTATGGAGACACCCATGCCAGAAACCGTAGCCGACCCCGTACTGCTCGCCAAACAGATGGCGGAGATGGCCGACAAGCGCATCGACATCCTTCGCCGCATCGAAGAGTGCGGCTCGATATCCGAAGCGGCCCGCCGCGCCGGGGTGAGCTACAAGGCGGCCTGGCAGGCGCTCGAGTCGCTGACGAACCTCGCCGGGGGCGAGCTCGTCGAACGCAGCGTGGGCGGCGCCAACGGCGGCGGGAGCACGCTCACGCCCGTGGGGCGCCAGGTCCTCGAGATCGCCGACGAACTCCTGAGGGCCCGCGCCGAAGTGCTCGCGCGCTTCCGCTTCCGCGACACGCCCGGCCTCACGCACATCGGCATGAGCACGCTGAGGACCTCGATGAGGAACCTCTTCCCGGCCGTGATCGACAAGATGACGATGGGCTCGGCCCAGGTGCGCCTCTGGCTGAGGATCGGCGCGAAGAACCGCATCCGCGCCTCGATCACGATGGAGTCCGCCCAGCTCCTCGGCCTCAAGCCCGACATGCAGGTGCTCATGCTCACCAAGGCGACGGCCGTGGAGATCTGCGGGCTCGACAAGCTCGACACGGACTCCCGAGCCAACCACCTGCGGGGCGTCGTCATGCGCTGCGACCGCGAGCGCAAGGGCGGCGAGGTCTCGCTCCAGGTCGCCCCCGGCGTGACCGTGATCGGCTTTGCCAAGCCCGGGCACGGCCTTCACATCGGCGACGTCGCCGTGGCGGTCATCAGCCCCGAGGCGATCGTCATCGCACGCGACACCTGACCCGCATTCCCTTGTGGCTCAGTAGGTTAATCACTTATATTCCAAGGGTATTTGCCTTCAGCTTGACCTCAGTCAAACCTCGGGGCGGCACCCTTACCCTTAACTTAATATCATTGGGGCCATGACTGTAACGAGATGCGTCCGCCCCTCGTAGGGACCTCACGTACAGCCCCTGACCCCCAAGAGTTTTTTCTGATCCGTTGACCTCCTGAACACTCAGGACACGGCTGAGATGGGACTCCCGATATAAAAAAAGGCTCCGAAATGCAAAAAAACAGTAACTGGCTGATCGCCGGCATCCTCTTCGTGGGTGCCGTTATCGGTATCCTCTTCGTCGCTGTCTTCACCAGCGTCATCCACTGGGCCGGCACGAATGAATTCTGCGGCACCTTCTGCCACGACATGACCCGTGTCTACGCCGCCTACCACCGTGGTTCCCACGGCCGTTCGCCCTCCGGCATGACCGCCGGCTGCTCCGACTGCCACCTCAAGTACCACTCCAACGAACACATCGGCCCCGTCGACTACTCCCTGATGCTCGTCGACAAGTGCATCTCCGCCTCGAGCTCCGCCTGGGGCTGGGTCCGCGGCACGATGAACACGGATGAAAAGCAGATCACGATCGCTCCGGAACTCTCCAAGAAGGTCCACGAGCACATGATCAAGCAGGACTTCTCGACCTGCCGCGGCTGCCACGACTTCTCCAAGATGTACGATCCCAAGAAGCCGTTCGTCGCCCAGATCCACAAGAACATGACCCCGGGCAAGAAGGTCGACTGCCTCGCCTGCCACCCGAATGTCGGTCACGTCTACCAGCCGGGCAAGTAATGGCTCTCTAGCCTCCCGGTCCTAAGGACGCCAAACCCGCCGTGATGGTTCTCGCCACGGCGGGTTTTTGCTATCCTGATTCCGACGGTGCTTCGATATTCAACTAAAATCTAAGCATCCACACGAGTCCGGCCCCACCGGCGCCCCCTTTGTTCCGACGACGCGTCCGGGCCTGCGGGACCGCTCCCACCCATTCAAACGAGAAGTTTCATGGCCACCACCGTATACCGAAAAGACTATCGTGCCCCCTCGCACTGGGTCGACACCGTCAAGCTCGAATTCGACCTCGATCCGGAATCCACCGGCGTGACGAGCACGATGCACGTGCGCCCGAACCAGGAGCTCGAGAACCCCGACTACGACCTCGTCCTCGACGGCGAGGACCTCACGCTCGTGTCCGTGTCGATCGACGACACGCCGCTGCCCGAGGCGGACTACGTGCTCGAAAAGGACAAGCTCGTCCTCAAGAACATCACCACCGAGTGCGACGTCAGGATCGTCAACCGCTTCAGCCCCGCCGCCAACTCCAAGCTCTCCGGGATCTACGTCTCCGGCGAGAACCTCATGAGCCAGTGCGAAAGCGAGGGCTTCCGCCGCATCACCTACTTCCCGGACCGCCCGGACGTGCTCGCGCGCTACACCGTCGTGATCCGCGCCGAGAAGGAGCGCTACCCGGTGCTCCTCTCCAACGGCAACCCGGGCCCCGCCGAGGACCTCGGCGACGGCCGCCATGAAATCGTCTGGTCGGACCCCTATCCCAAGCCCTCCTATCTGTTCGCCCTCGTGGCGGGCCGCCTCGAATGCGAGCGCGAGCTCTTCGAACTCAAGGACGGCCGCAAGGTCACGCTCGAAGTCTGGGTGGAGCCCCGCGACATCGACAAGACCCACCACACCATGGAGAGCCTCAAGAAGGCGATCCGCTGGGACGAGGAGCGCTTCGGGCTCGAGCTCGACCTCGACGGCTTCCGCATCGTCGCCACGCAGGACTTCAACTTCGGCGCCATGGAGAACAAGGGCCTCAACATCTTCAACGCCCGCTACGTGCTCGCCAACCCGAAGGTCGCCACCGACCGCGACTACTTCAACATCGAGAGCGTCGTCGGCCATGAGTACTTCCACAACTGGACGGGCGACCGCGTCACGCTGCGCGACTGGTTCCAGCTCACGCTCAAGGAGGGCCTCACGGTCTTCCGCGACCAGGAGTTCTCCTCGGACATGCTCGGCGAGGCGACGGCCCGCGCCGTCGAACGCATCCGCAACGTCATCGTCATGAGGAACGCCCAGTTCCGCGAGGACGGCGGCCCGATGGCCCACCCGATCCGTCCGGAGAGCTACCAGCAGGTCGACAACTTCTACACGGTGACCGTCTACGAGAAGGGCGCCGAGGTGATCCGCATGCTCCACACGATGCTCGGCGAGGAGACCTTCCGCCGCGGCTTCGACCTCTACATCGAGAAGAACGACGGCAAGGCCGTCACCTGCGAGGACTTCCTCGCGGCGATGGAGGAGGCCTCCGGACGCGACCTCGAGCAGTTCCGCCTCTGGTACTCGCAGGCCGGCACGCCGCGCGTGACCGTCACCCCGCTCTGGAACGACCAGAAGAAGCAGCTCGTCCTCACGGTCACCCAGAACACGCCCGCCACGCCGGGCCAGCCCGTGAAGCGTCCGTTCCTCATGCCGTTCCCGATCGCCTTCATCGATCCGCTCGACGGCGCCGAGGTGCCCGTGAAGCTCGCCTCCGAAACGGAGACGCCCGAGCCGGGGATCCGCCACTTCGAACTCTCCCAGGCCCAGCATGTCTGGGTCTTCGACGGCCTCGCCCGCGAACCGGTGCTGAGCCTCAACGCAGGCTTCGCCGCCCCGGTGATCATGGAGTACAACGTCTCCGAGACGCCCGAGGAGGGCCAGCCCGGCCCCACGAAGAAGGAACGCTTCCTCTCCGTGCTCTCGCTCTTCGCGAAGGACCCCTTCGTGCGTTGGGACTCGATCAACCGCCTGATGCTCCACGCGGCCCACGAGCTCATCGCGAGGAAGCCCCACGAGGAGGACAGGAACAACCCTATCAACCGCACCCTCGTGCAGGTCTTCGAGACGCTGATCAACGACCCGGACGTGGCACCCGCCTACAAGGCGATCTGCATGACGCTCCCCACGGAGAACGCCATCGCCGAGACGCTCCCGCTCATCGATCCGGTCGCCGTGCGCCGCGCCCGCGACAAGATCCGCTTCGAGCTGGGCACCCGCTACGCCAAGACGCTCAACGAGCTCGTCGACGCCAACCGCACCGAGGGCGAGTACTCGCCCGACCCGGTGAGCGCCGGCCGCCGCTCCCTCGTGGAGGCGTGCCTGGACTACCTGACGGCGGCCAACGACAAGCACGGTCTGCTCACCCTGAGGGAGCTCGCCGAGAAGAGCAACAACCTCACGGACCGCCTGATCGGCCTCACCTACATCAACCGCACCCGCATCCAGCCCAAGAACGAACTGGTCCGCGCCGCGCTCGAGGAGTGGTTCAACGAGCCGCTCCTGATGAACAAGTGGTACAGTATCGTCGCTTCGGCGCCGAGCTTCCCCGGCGACACCCCCGTCGTGGAGCGCGTCAACGAGCTGATGCACTGCGGAGTCTTCACCATGAATAACCCCAACCCGGTGCTCGCGCTCCTCGGGACGTTCTTCCTCAACAACCCGGCCGAGTTCCACGGCTCCAACGGCTACGGCTACTCGCTGTGGTGCACCTCCGTGGTCGAACTCGACAAGCTCAACCCGCACACCTCGGCCCGCATGGCCCGCGCCCTCGAGAACTGGCGCCGCTACGCCCCCGAGTACGCCAGGCAGATGTACGCCGCGCTCTCCTATCTGCACGACAAGCGCGACGAACTCTCCACCGGCGTCAATGAAATCGTCGAAAAAGCCTTGAACAATCCCCTTTAACCGAAGGAACCCTTGAACATGTCCACGTTAACCCTCCATCACTACCTCGAACGCGAGGAACGTCTTCACGAGATGGATCCGAAGCTCGCCCCGGTGCTCCTGAGCATCGCCGACGCCATCGCAATGGATAGCGTGAAGCTGAATCAGGA
>CAJMRV010000069.1 GCA_905215795.1 uncultured bacterium
ATGATAGTTGGTTGTATTTCCAGTGAAAGTAGGACATCGCCAGGCTTGATTTAGAAACCCCAGCGTCGAAAGACGTTGGGGTTTTCTTTTTCCCGGAACGCCTTTTCCCCTGCGGACGTCCGTCCCGCGCCGGTTTTCCGTCTCCATCTCCTGGTCATCACCTTCGTCATCTCTTCGTCTGCATCGTCCTGAGGTTCCCTTGTCCGGATCCCCCTGGGTACGTATGCATGCGCTCGACGTCCCCGGGACGCTTGATTGCGTCCTTCCGTCATGCCCGTCCGTGGCGTTCCTTCATCTCCTCCCCGATTCCATTCAAGCTCGCTTCAAGCCCGGGCATGCGGTTCCACGCTTTCCGCCCGTCCTTGATTCCCGCCCCTAATCATTGGCGTTTCCCTCACCTCCACTGTCTTCACCGCCCTCCAGGAGGCCTGCTGAGCTTCCTCAGCCCCGTCGCCGTAGGGAGGCCTTCCGTGACGTGCATCGGCTCCTCCACGTGCTTCCCACGCCCCCGGGGGCGTCCTTCGTGCACGGATGTCGTCTCCATTGAACTGATGAACTGACATGGGCAAAAAAAGAAGACCGGAGGGACTGGGTCCCTCCGGTCTTCCGGAATCACTGATGCGTGACGGCCTGCTTACTTGGCATCCTTCTTGAGGATGTAGTACTGGCCGATCTCACCGTCGATCACCTTGCCGTCGGCGTCGAGGAATCGGATCTGATCCTTCTCGACCTTGACCTGGTTGCCGGTGGCGAGCGTCACGACGTCGCCCTTGGTGGTGTATGTGCCACCTTCGGAGAAGGTCTGCGAGGAACCATCCCTGGTGCCTTCGTAGACCTGGTTCATCGTGTACAGGCCCTTTGGGTCGAGGATGAACTCGGTTCGGATGCCCGAGCAGTCGGCGCAGGGCATCACGCCCTTGTACGTGCCGTATGCCGTTTCGGGCAGAACGTCCGCGGCGGCCTGCGGCTGATTCGTCTGAGTCGTTTCAGCGGGGGCGGCCTTCACATCCTTCGCGGCTTCCGCGGCGACCGTCTTTTCAGCGGCGGCGGGAGCGGGTTCGGCGGCCTTCGGGGCGTCATTCTTGCAGCCCGCGAGGACGAGGGAACCCATCACGACGGAGACGAGGGCGGCCCGAGCCATCCAAGGCGTACGTTTCATCATGGATTATTCCTTCTTCTTGTCGGTGATCTTGTCGACGGCCTCTTCGGTCTTTTCAGCGACCTTGTCGGCAGCGTCCTTCGCACCGTCGGCGATCTTGCCGGCGACGTCCTTGGCGCCGTCGACGGTCTTGTCGGCGACGTCCTTGGCACCATCGGCGACCTTGTCGGCCACTTCGGCGGTCTTGTCAGCGACCTTCTCAGCGGCTTCCTTGGTCTTGTCGGCGACCTTGTCGGCGGCGGCTTCAGCCTTTTCAGCGGCGTCCTTGACGGCGGCCTCGGCCTTGTCGGCCAGGGACTGCTGGGCGGCCGGGGCTTCCGCGGCGGGCGCCGGAGCCGGCTGGGCGGCTTCCTGCTTGTCGCAGCCCGTCAGGGCGAGCGAACCGATGAGCATGGTGGCGAGGGTCGCGCGGGCGATCCAGGGATTGCGTTTTTCCATTTTGATTATTCCTTTTGAATGTTAAAGAGGGAAGGAACGATTCGGCGTCCATGATGCTTCAAACGAGAATGCCGGGCAAGTTTTTTCACAGTTTGAAACCAAGATTTCACATTGCAAAGGAAACCGGTCGGATTCCCGATTGCTCAGGGACTTTCCGGACTCGTTCCGGGAAGGGGTGGTCATCCTCCGTCGGCCGTGGCCGGCGGACACGATCGGGTCGCGCGTCCTTGTCGCATTGTCGTAGACGAGCGGGCGGGACGGGCCTCCTCCTCATTCCTTCCCCTATAGGATACAGAAAACGCCCGTTAAAGGGCGTCTTCGTCGGGGGAATCGTTTGCGGGGCGTGGGTGTTCAGCGCCTCAGGAGGTCGACCTGCTGGGTGAGCTGGTCGTGGAGGATCGCACGCGCGCTGTTTTCGTCGCCCGCCTTGATGGCGTCCAGGAGGCGCCGTTCGTTCTTGGCCATGTCGAGGAAGAACGACGGACGGTTCTGCGGGAGGTGTTCGGTCGTCTTCTCGAAGTACGTCACGAGGGCGCCCGAGAAGACCTGGAGGACGCGGTTGCCGCACGCTTCGAGAAGCAGCAGGTGGAACTCGCGGTCCCAGCCGTCGGCGACGGCCGCGTCGTGGGCGTTCTGTTCGATCCCTCGGATCGCCTCCTCGAGGCGTCCCACGAGGGCGGGCGTGATGCGGCGGATCGCCAGCGGGAGGATGTTCACCTCGATCAGGAGGCGCGCTTCGATGAACTCACGGATGTCGAAGTTGGCGATGTTCATCTGGACCTGGATCTGCGTGGTGAGGTTCTGCGTCCTCACCGGATTGACCGTCATGCCGCGCTTGGGGACGCGTTCGATCACGCCCATCTGCGTGAGCACGCTCAGAGCCTTCCTCACCTTGTAGCGGGTCACCCCGAATTTCGCGGCGAGTTCGTTCTCGGTGTTCATGCGCCGGCCTTCACGGGCCTGCTTGAGGATGTGCTGGTGGATCTCCTTGAAGAGGGTTTCTTCATCGATCGAGCTGGCGTCTTGACGGTTCATGTGGTGGACTCGTGCGGGGTGGGAGGAGGTCCCGGCTTGTCGGCCGGGCGGTCGTGTGCGGGGTGGTCCCCGTCGGATTCATTGTATAGCAAAGGTCCGGGCGGGGAGCGCGTCCCGCCCGTGGCGCCTGATCAGTCGGCGCAGTCCTTCTTGAGGGCCTCGGCCGCCAGTTCCTGGAGTTCGTAGAGGCTCCTCATGGCGTCCCTCGGGGTCATCAGGTCGGTGTCGAGGCGTTCGACGCGTCCGAGCAGGTCCTCGAGTTCGTCGATGCGCTTCTCGAGCGCCTCCACCTCGGCGCGGTCGGCGCCTTCGGCGGGACGGTCGGCGGGCGCTTCGAAGAGGCCCGATCCGAAGAGGTCGGCCTGCGGGGAGGCGTTGTGGCTCTCACGCTCCTCGAGGGTCTGCATCATCGTGCGGGCACGGCGCACGACCGAGGCGGGCACGCCCGCGAGCTGCGCCACGGCGATGCCGTAGGAGCGGCTCGCCGGCCCCTCCTGGATCTCGTGGAGGAAGACGATGCGGTTCTTGTTCTGGACCGCGGAGACGTGCACGTTGGCCGCCTCCGAGAGCGTGGCTCCGAGCTGCGTGAGTTCGAAGTAGTGGGTGGCGAAGAGCGTGAGCGAGCGCTTCACCGTGACGAGCTCCTCGGCGATCGCCCCCGCGAGGCTCAGGCCGTCGAACGTGGCGGTGCCGCGTCCGATCTCGTCCATGAGCACGAGCGAGCGGTCGGTGGCCTGGTGCAGGATCGTGGCCGCCTCGGTCATCTCGACCATGAAGGTCGAGCGCCCGCGTGCGAGGTCGTCGGAGGCGCCGATGCGGGTGTGGATCCGGTCGATTGCGCCGACCACGGCGTGGCGTGCCGGGACGAAGCTCCCGATCCAGGCGAGCAGCGCGATCAGGGCCACGCTCCTCATGTAGGTGGACTTGCCGCCCATGTTCGGGCCGGTGATGATCAGGCAGCGGCGGCCGTCGCCGAGACGGCAGTCGTTGGGGACGTACGTCTCGAGGACCGTTTCGACCACGGGGTGGCGTCCGCCTTCGATGTCGAGCACGCTCTTTTCAGAGAGTTCGGGCGCCGTCCAGCGGTACATCTGGGCGTGCGTGGCGAGCGCCTGCGTGACGTCGAGCTCGGCGAGCGCCTTGGCGGCGAGCATGAGTTCGGGGACGAATCCGTTGAGCCATTCGACGAGCCCTTCGTAGAGCTCCTTTTCGAGCGCCTGGGTGCGCTCCTTGGCGCCGAGCACGTCGTTCTCGTGCTGCTTGAGTTCGGGCGTCGTGAAGCGCTCCACGCTCTTGAGCGTCTGCTGGCGGTGGTACTCGATCGGGGCTTCCTTGGCCTGGCCCTTGGGCAGTTCGATGTAGAAGCCCTGGACCTTGTTGTACTGGACGCGGAGCGACGCGAGGCCCGTCCTCTCCTTCTCACGCGCCTCGAACTCCATGAGGAAGCCCGTGAAGTTGTCGCGCATGTCGCGGAGCGCCTTGAAGTCGGGATGCGCCTCGGACTTGAGGACGTCCCCGTCCCTCAGGAACGTGGCGGGCTCCTCGAGGAGCATCGCGTCGAGCCTGGCGTGGATTTCGGAGGGCACCGCAAGGGCGGTCTTCAGGCGCCCGAAGAGCGGGCAGGCCGCCTCGGGGAGCGCCACCGAGAGGGCGTGCATGAGCGGGAGGCCGTCGCGGAGCTGCGCGAGCTCCTTGGGGCGCACGGTCCCCAGGCCGATGCGGCTCGTGATGCGTTCGATGTCGGGCAGGCCCATCAGGGCCTTCGTGATCGCCTCGTTGAGTTCGCCGTGTTCGGCGAGGGCGGCCACGCCCGACTGGCGTTCGAGGACCGCGTCGCGGTCCCGGAGCGGAAGCTGCAGGCGGCGCCTGAGTTCGCGCGAGCCCATGCCGGTGCGGCAGTGGTCGAGCACCTTGAAGAGCGTGAGTTCGGCGCCGTCGCCGCGCAGTGCGTCGACGAGCTCGAGGTTCCGGCGGGTGGCCGCGTCGAGCACGATGTGGTCGTCCTCCTCGATCCTCCTCAGGGGCGCGATGAACGGCATCATGTCGACCTGGGTCTGCTCGGTGTAGTCAAGCAGCGCGTTGGCGGCGGCCAGGAGCGGGTCGTCGTCGGCGACGCCCCACGCCTCGAGCGTCTCGAGTTCGAAGAGGTTCTTGAGCTGGGTGAGGCCGCGTTCGACGTCGAAGTGCCAGTCGGGCACCGCCGTGAACGTGAGGTCGGGGAAGGTGTTCTGGAAGAAGGTCTTCTCGGCCTGGGCGACGAGCACCTCGGAGGGCGCCAGACGGGCGAACTCCGTCTCGAGGGCGTCCTCGTCGACCGAGGTGGTCATGAAGTCGCCGTTGGAGAGCGTGAGCCAGACGAGGTGGCGCGTGTGGGAGCGCTTGCCCTTGGGGGCGACGGCGAGCAGGATCGCGTCGGACTTGCTCGGCAGGAGGTTCTCGTCGGTGAGCGTGCCCGGGGTGATGATCCTCGAGATGCGGCGCTCCATCAGGCCCTGGCCGGGCGTGCCCACCTGTTCGGCGATCACGAGCGAGAGCCCGAGCTTGACGAGGCGCGCCACGTACTGGTCGAGCGTCATGAAGGGGATGCCCGCCATCGGAATGGGCTCGCCGTCGGGGCGCTTGCCGCGCTTGGTGAGCGTGATGCCGATCAACTTGTTGATGCGGATCGCGTCGTCGAAGAACGTCTCGTAGAAGTCGCCCATGCGGAAGAGCACCAGCGTCTCCGGATACTGCGTCTTGATGTCGATGAACTGACGCATCGCGGGCGTGAGCTTGTCGTAGTCCTCGGGACGGGGCATGGTGCTTTCGGAGACGGTCATCGTGGGTGCTTTCCTTTTTGGGGCCTCGGATGGATGGGGCGGCACCGGCGCGTGAAAACGGGTGCCGCAGAGACGACGAAGCCGAACGCTCGGACCGTTTTCGGGCCAGGGGCGTCCGGCTTGTCTGCGCAGAACCTATTTTAATGGGTTCGTGTTATTCGCGGGGCATTTCCCCGACGAGCGGCAGGAGCTGGCCGAAGATCTTCGGCGTGCCGGCGACGACGTCGCCGGTCTCGAGCCAGCGTTCACCGCCGCGGAGGTCGGTGATCAGGCCGCCGGCTTCGCTCACGAGGAGGCCGCCCGCGGCGACGTCCCAGCTCTTCAGGCCGGATTCCCAGAAGCCGTCGTAGCGGCCGCAGGCGACCCAGGCGAGGTCGAGGGCGGCGGAGCCCGGACGGCGGATGCCGGCGGTGCGCTTCGTGACGAGGGCGAACTTCTTCATGTAGGCCTCGACGTCGTCGTCGGCGCGGAACGGGAAGCCCGTGCCGATCAGGCTGCGCGAGAGGTCCTTCGTCGTGGAGACGCGGATGCGGCGGTTGTCGAGGAAGGCGCCTTCACCACGGGCGGCGGTGAAGAGCTCGTTCTTGGCGACGTCGTAGACGACGCCGGCGACCACGTCGTCGCGGTACTTGAGGGCGATGCTCACGGCGTACTGGGGGATGCCGTGGATGAAGTTCGTCGTTCCGTCGATCGGGTCGACGATCCAGCAGAATTCGCTGGAGTCGGGGCCGATGCGGCCGGCTTCCTCGGTCAGGATCGCATGGCGCGGGAAGGCCTGTTCGAGGACGCGGATGATTTCTTGCTCGGCGGCGAGGTCGGCGCTCGTGACGAAGTCGTTGGCGGATTTGTTTTCAACGCGAACGTTTTCGAGGTCGAGGGCGGCGCGGTTGATCACGCTGGCCGCACGACGGGCCGCCTTGATGGCGACGGGAAGGAAGGACGAGGACATAGTAGATAGATTTTTAAATAACTCAACACAATTCACCGGGGTCGGACGGGCGCTCGGGCGCCGTCCTCCACGCGGGGATCGTTGATTTTAACGCATCAGGGGCCCTTCTGTCGGCATTTCCCGCTCGGTTTTCTCCCCGAGGCGATACAATGATGGGTTCCGCCGCCCCCCCCGAGGGCGGCCTTTGACACGACACTCCGAAGAACCACCGATCAAGACAAGGAGCCACCTTGAAACGCGTTCCCGAACACACGGCGAAGGTCCGCTTCGTCCTTTGCGAACCCGGCCACCCCGGCAACATCGGCATGGCCGCCCGCGCCATCAAGACGATGGGTTTCCGCGACCTCAGGGTCGTCAATCCGAGGGAGCCCGACTACAAGACCGACGAGGAGGCCGTCGCCTTCGCGACGAGTTCCGTCGACGTGCTCGAGTCGGCCGTGACGTGCTCCTCGCTTTCCGAGGCGCTCGAAGGGGTGGGCTTCGCCTGGGCCCTCACGGGCTACGACCGCGAGTTCGGTCCGAAGCTCGAGCCGCTGCGCCCCGCCGCGAGGAAGTCCGCCGACTTCATCGAAGGGGGCTTCGGCGAGATCGCCTTCGTCTTCGGCACGGAGCGCACGGGCCTGAGCAACGAGGAGATCCTCGAGTGCCAGGGCTGCGCCGCGATCCTCGCCGACCCGGAGAGTCCGAGCCTCAATCTGAGCCAGGCCGTGCAGCTCACCGCCTACGAGATGCAGATGGCGCTCCTCGAGAAGCTCGGCCGCGACGAGACGTTCTACGACTGGCAGGAGCGCTTCGGCGGGGAGGAACCCGCCACCCACGAAATGATCGAGGGCTTCTTCGGGCACTTCGAGGAGGCCGCCGTGAGCTGCGGCGCGCTCGATCCGGAACGTCCCAAGAACTTCATGCCGATCGTGAGGCGCCTCTTCGGCCGCTCGGGGCTCACCCGCTCCGAAGTGGACCTGCTCCGCGGCGTGTGCGCCTCGGTGATCCTCCCCAAGAGCGAGCGCGCCGGCATGAAGAAGCCCCGGGGCGGCAAGAACCGTTGACGGGACTTCATGGGGCCGCCCCTTCGGGTGGTAAAAATCCCGCAAATTTGCGACAATTTTCCCCATGACCAAACGGAGGCGGTCCCCGACGGGAGACCGCCTCGCTCATTCAGAACACGCAGGACGCCCGCTCCGGGGCGCTCCCTGCGCACCCTCACTTGGAATACGAACATGATGTTTGAAGACGCACGCGAATTGATCAGGACGATCAAGGAAAAGGATCCGGCCGCCCGTTCCACCCTGGAGGTGGTCCTCGCCTATCCGGGCTTCCACGCCCTCGTTTTCCATCGTTGTGCGCACTGGTGCTGGATCCAGGGCTGGTCCACGCTCGCCCGCGTGATCAGCCACATCGGCCGCGTCCTCACCGGCATCGAAATCCATCCGGGCGCCAAGATCGGCCGCCGCGTCTTCATCGACCACGGCATGGGCGTCGTGATCGGCGAGACGGCTGAAGTGGGCGACGACTGCACGCTCTACCACGGCGTCACGCTCGGCGGCACGAGCCTCACCAAGGGTGAGAAGCGCCATCCCACGCTCGAGCGCGGCGTGATCGTCGGCGCAGGCGCCAAGGTCCTCGGCAGTTTCACCGTGGGTGAGAACGCCCGCATCGGTTCGAACGCCGTCGTCGTCAAGCCGGTCCCCGCCAACGTCTCCGTCATGGGCATCCCCGCCCGCCAGGCCGGCTGCTGCTCGGGCACGGGCGACGCCTTCAAGAAGTTCGAGGCCTACGCCGTCGATATCAACGACGAGGATCCGCAGGCCAAGGAGATCCGCGAGCTCTACGCCATGCTCAAGACGCAGGACGAACGTCTCTGCAAGCTCGTCGACCACATGAAGGAATGCGCCAGGAAGACGGGCAGGCAGCCCGTGAACTTTGCCAAGCTCGACGAGCAGAACGAAAAGAAGGGCGCAAAGAAGAACGCCGAAAAGGACGAAAAGACGGACGACAAGAACTGATTGCCTCCGTCATCGGAATCCCATTGAAAAAGGCCGCGGTTTCTAACCGCGGCCTTCGTCGTTCATGGATGCCGGATTCAGGCCGTCCGACGGGCGGACGGGCATCTTTCAGTGCTCTTTTCAGCGGGTTTCCTTCCTGCCTTCGGGCCTTTTGACGGGCTTGGCGGGTGCGGGTTTTCCGAAAAGGGCTTCCTCCTCGAGGTTCCTCCCGGAGGTGTTCTCCACGCCGCCTCCCGTGAGGCGCATGAGTTCGGCCTCGCGCTTCCTTTCGGCGATGTGCTCCTTCTTGAGGCGGTTCCTCTCGGCGCAGGTGCGGGGGTATTTCTCGTTCGGGTCGCGGGCCTGGACGGTCCCCGCGGCGAAGATTCCGGTGAGGAGTGCGGCTAGGACCAGTGCGGTGGCCCGC
>CAJMRV010000070.1 GCA_905215795.1 uncultured bacterium
CGGCCACGACGTCGATCCCCGTCGCCTCGGCGAGGTGCGCCGGGGCGTTGAGCTGCACGGAAAAGCCCAGTTCGGGGCGGTGGCGCACGGTCTGCCCGTGAACGCCGATGGCCGCGAAGCGCTCCCTCTCAAGGCCGTGCTCGGAGAGCAGCTGTTCGACCGCGGCGGCGTAGATGCGGGCGAGCTCCACCGAGAGGACGCCCGCGCGCTCGAGTTCGTTCTCGCCCGGGCTCGAGATCGCGAGGAGCTCGTTTCTCAGGCGTTCGGAATAGGGGACGGAGGAATGGCCGAGGACCGTCATGCGGTCCCCCTCGAAGCGCACGGCGACGGCGTCGACGCCGTCGAGGCTCGTGCCGCTCATCAGTCCGATCGTCTCGATGGGTTTCATGTGTTCGTGCTCCTCGTGTCGTGGTGTGCCGCGGAATGGGTGCGGTCAGTGTTCAACGCTCAACGTTTGGCGGCGGTTTTGCCCGCGTCCTTCGTGTCCTTTGCGTCCTTGGCGTCGGCCGCCTCTCCGGCTTCGGCGGCCTCGTCCTCGGCGCCGCCTTCATCCGCCTCGGGCTTCTCTTCGTCCGCCACGCGTCCGAAGACGGCGTCGAAGTGCTCCCTCGCCTCCGAGGTGAGCTGTTTGAAGCGTGCGAGCTGGAAGGCCGAGAGGTTCTCGGTGTCGGGCAGGTCGGCGGTGCGCGGGTTGATCTGGATGCCGTCGATCTTGAGTTCGTAGTGCAGGTGCGGGCCCGTGGCCAGGCCCGTCATGCCCACGTAGCCGATGAGCTGTCCCTTCTTGACGCGCATGCCCGCGCGCACGCCCTTGGCGAAGCGCGACATGTGCGCGTAGACGGTCTCGCGTCCGCGGCCGTGGTCGATCGTGATGTAGTTGCCGTAGCCGTTCTTGTTGTAGGCCCTCGTCGTGATGCGCCCGTCGGCGGCCGCGAAGATGCGCGAGCCCGAGGGCGCGCGGAAGTCCGTGCCGTTGTGGGGGCGAAGCTCTCCCGTGATCGGGTGGCGGCGCAGCGCCGCGAACTCGCTGCTAACGTCCTTGACGTCGAGCGGGATGCGGATGAAGGTCTGCGAGGCGGACTCGCCCGTGGGCGTGTAGTAGCTCCCCTTGCCGGGCTTGGTTTCATACCAGAAGGCCTCGTGGAGGCGGCCGTCGCGTTCGATGGCGATCCCCAGCAGGCGCGAGTTCCGGATGAAGGTCTTGTCGGCGTAGCGCTTGGCCCAGACGATCGAGAAGCGGCTCCCCGTCTTCAGGCGCGTCGTGGGCGAGTCGGGGGTGTCCCAGACCTCGGGGATGTCCGCGAGGACCTCGTCGGGGATGTCGTAGCGGCGCGCGGTCTTCCACCACGTTCCCTGGAAGGCGCCCTCGACGTAGACGAGCTCGCGCTGGTACGCAAACGGCGTCTTCGAGCTCTTGAACGCGCCCTCGGGCGTGCGTGAGAGCTCCGTCACGGAGGAGTCGATGCGGTGGGGACCCTCCGAGTACAGGCGCAGGTTCTCGAGGCGGCCGTCCGGATAGACCTCGGCGTGGATGAACTGGCTGGGCTGCATGAAGAGCATCGGCCGGAGGACCGGGTCGGTCTTGATTGCCTTGAAGGCGGCCGGGTCGGTGATTCCGAGGTCGGAGGCGACGGCGAGCATCGTCTCGCCCGGGCGCACGAAGTGGGTGCGCGAGAGCGGCGTCTCGGCGAGGCGCGCCTCGTTGGCCGCCTTTCCGAGGTCTGGGGCGGGGAGCTCCTCGACGACGGTGCGGGATTCGACGTTGAAGTGATCGAGCGTGGGTGCGAAGCGCAGCGCGGCGAGGACGCCCCCGACGATCACGATGGCCGCTCCCCCCAGGACGATCAGTCGGTTGCGGGGGTTCTCAAGGGCCATGTTCCACGACTGGGCGCGCGTCCGCTGCCAGGCGATGAAATTCTTGCCGATCTGTCGAAGTTGTCGGGCGAGCAGTGTTGGTGCCGTCATGGAGTTGCGAAACTTGGGAAAAAAAGGAACAATAAACTCTTTAGGCATTCTAAAACAGTTGGGCCCTCCGAGGGCGCCCGCTGCCTTCCTCCGCGCTGTGCGGAGGGTGAGTCAACACAAAAAAGGATAGCAATGACGACTAAGGAAGATTCGACCGGTAACGTTAAAACGCTCCCGATCACCGATGATATTCGTGAGGCCATGGAGATCATCCGCCGTGGCACGGATACCTTTTTAATTGAGGAAGAGTTTGAACAGAAGCTGGCTCGAGCGAAAGCGGAAGGCCGTCCATTGCGATGCAAGCTGGGTCTCGACCCCACGGCGCCGGACATCCACATCGGCCACACCGTGGTGCTCAACAAGCTCCGCCAGCTCCAGGACCTCGGCCACCAGGTGATTTTCCTCGTGGGCGACTTCACGGCCGCCATTGGCGACCCCTCCGGACGCAACGTGACGCGTCCGCCGCTCTCGCGCGAACAGATCATGGAGAACGCGCAGACCTACCTCAACCAGGCTGGCAAGGTGCTCGACCTCGACCGCACCGAAGTGCGCTACAACTCCGAGTGGTGCAACGACCTCGGCTCCGTGGGCTTCATCCAGCTCGCCAGCCGCTACACGCTCGCCCGCCTGCTCGAACGCGACGACTTCGCCAAGCGCTACGCCGAGAACGCCCCGATCGCCATGCACGAGCTCATCTATCCGCTCATGCAGGGCTACGACTCGGTTGAACTCAAGGCCGACCTCGAACTGGGCGGCGCCGACCAGCGCTTCAACCTGCTCGTGGGCCGTGAGCTCCAGCGCCAGTACGGTCAGGAACCCCAGTGCGTCCTGACGATGCCGCTCCTGGTCGGTCTCGACGGCCAGATCAAGATGAGCAAGAGCAAGCACAACTACATCGGCATCACCGACAAGCCCGACGACATGTTCGGCAAGGTGATGAGCATCAGCGACTCGCTCATGTGGGACTGGTACGACCTGCTCTCGCTCAAGAGCAACGCCGAGATCGCCGCGCTCAAGAAGGCCTGCCTCGAAGAGGGCCGCAACCCGCGCGACGCCAAGGTGCTCCTCGCCAAGGAACTCGTCGAGCGCTTCCACTCCGCCGCCGACGCCGATGCCGCCGAAGCCGAGTTCAACAACCGCTTCCGCGCCGGCGCCATGCCGAGCGAGATCCCCGAGGTGACCGTCGAGGCCCCCGAGGGCTCGATCATGATCGGCCAGCTCCTCAAGCAGGCCGGTCTCGTCCCCTCCACGGGCGAGGCCAACCGCAACATCGAACAGGGCGGCGTCAGGATCGACGGCGAGAAGATCGCCGACCGACGCCTCATGATCGAGAAGGGCGCCGAGATCGTCGTCCAGGTGGGCAAGCGCAAGTGGGCCCGCATCACGGTCGCCTGAGTCCGGAGGGGATGATTCCATGATCGCCCTCGTGCAGCGCGTCACCCAGGCCTCCGTCTTCGTCGACGGGCGTGTGATCGGGTCGACCGGTCCGGGCATGCTCGTCCTCTGCTGCGTGCAGCCGGGGGACACGCCCGAAACGATCGCCAAGGCGGCCGCCAAGACGGCCCGCCTGAGGATCTTCGCCGACGAAGCGGGACGCATGAACCGGAGCCTTCTCGACACGGGGGGCTCGGCGCTCGTCGTCTCGCAGTTCACGCTCTCGGCCGACACGCGCCACGGCAACCGCCCGAGCTTCTCGGGCGCCGCCTCGCCCGAGGCGGGCCTCAAGGGCTATCAGGACTACGTGGCCGAGCTGCGCGCCCTGGGCGTCCCGGTCGAGACCGGGGAGTTCGGGGCCGACATGCAGGTCGCCCTCGTCAACGACGGACCCGCCACCTTCTGGCTGGAGGTCTGACCAACGGCTCCTCCTCCGGCGCCTCCGCAAAGCGGACGCCACCGGACGGGGAGCCTTTTCACAACAACCAAACATCAATCGACAAGGGGGTACGACAACCATGAAATGCCGCAGTGAATCCTTCCCGTGCGGAGGACGCATTCCCGAGAAGTTCGGCTACGGCCGTCCGGGTCCGGACGGGCGCACCGTCCCTTCGGAGAACCTCAACCCGCATCTGGCGTGGTCGGACCTCCCGGAGGGGACCAAGAGCCTGTGCGTGCTCTGCCTGGACGATTCCGTGCCGACCGACCTCGCCGGCCGCCTTCCCGACGGGACGCTTCCCGTCTGGCAGCCCCGGCGCCGCTTCGTGCACTGGCTCCAGGCCGACATCGACCCCTCCGTGACGGAGATCCCCGAGGGGGCCCTCTCCAACGCGAGGAAGCTCGCGTCGGGCTACGGCGTGCCCGGCACGAACGACTATTCCAGGGGCAAGGCGGTCGAACCCGGCGCCACGGGCTCCGGTTACGACGGTCCGTGCCCGCCCGCCTTCGACGCGCGCTGGCACGAATACCGCTTCATGGTCGTCGCGCTCGACGCCGTGGCCGGCTTCAAGCCCGGCTTTGCTTATGAAGAACTCGAGGCTTTCCTCGCCGGACACGCCCTCGCTTCGTGCGAGTGGCCCGGCAGCTATAGCCTGAATGCGGGACTCCTCGCCTGACGAGTCCCCAACGGGGACGCGTTCCCCGTTAATGTGAAGGAATCCCCGCGTCCGCTTCCGAAGGCGGGACGCGGCCGGCCGCCTCGGAAACCGGAGGTCGGGGCCGGGTGTTCACGAAACACGAAACACCATCAAGGAGACAACATGTACAAACTCGAACAGAGCCTCAAGGAGGCCGATCCCCTCGTGGCCCGCGCCATCGAACAGGAAAACGCCCGTCAGGAGGACCACATCGAGCTCATCGCGAGTGAGAACTACGCGTCGACCGCGGTGATGAAGGCCCAGGGCTCGCAGCTCACCAACAAGTACGCCGAGGGCTATCCCGGCAAGCGCTACTACGGCGGCTGCGAATACGTCGACATGGTCGAGGAGATCGCCATCGAACGCGCCAAGATGCTCTTCTGCAAGCCCGTGGGCGTGGACATGGCCGTCAACGTGCAGCCCCATTCGGGCGCCCAGGCCAACACGGCCGTCTACTTCGGCCTGCTCAACCCGGGTGACACGATCATGGGCCTGAGCCTCGCCGAAGGCGGGCACCTCACCCACGGCATGCACCTCAACTACTCGGGCAAGTACTTCAACGTGGTGCCCTACGGCCTCGACGAACACGAAGCCATCGACTACGACGAGGTGGAACGCCTCGCCCGCGAACACAAGCCCAAGCTCATCATCACGGGCGCCTCGGCCTACTCGCTGAGGATCGACTTCGCTCGCTTCGCGAAGATCGCCCATGAAGTGGGCGCCTACCTCATGGTCGACATGGCCCACTACGCCGGCCTGATCGCCGCGGGCGTCTATCCGACCCCGTTCGGCCACGCCGACATCGTGACGACGACCACCCACAAGACGCTCCGTGGTCCGCGCGGCGGCATGATCTTCATGCGCCCCGACCTCGAGAAGAAGATCAACTCCGCGGTCTTCCCGGGCACCCAGGGCGGTCCGCTCATGCACGTGATCGCCGCCAAGGCCATCGCCCTCGGCGAAGCGCTCGACCCGAGCTTCAAGCGCTATCAGGAACAGGTCGTCAGGAACGCCGCCGTCATGGCCGACCGTCTCGTCGAACGCGGCCTGAGGATCGTCTCCGGACGCACCGAGAGCCACGTCATGCTCGTCGACCTGCGCCCCCTGAAGATCACGGGCAAGGCCGCCGAGGCGCTCCTCGGCGAGGTCAACATCACCGTCAACAAGAACGCGATCCCCAACGACCCGGAACGCCCCTTCGTCACTTCGGGCATCCGCCTGGGCTCGGCCGCCATGACCACGCGCGGCTTCGGCGAGGAGGAGGCCCGCAAGGTGGCCGACCTGATCGTCGACCTCCTCAAGGCCCCCGAGGACGAAGCCGTCAAGGCGTACGTCCGCGAAGAGGTCGCCAAGCTCACGAAGGCCTTCCCGGTTTATTCGGGCCACGCCGAGTGAGACCGTCCCGGCACCTCCCTGGAGGTGTCCGGATGATCGGTTGACATGCACAAGGGCTGACGTTCCTCATGGGGCGCCAGCCCATATTTTGTGCCATTCGTCTTGTCAAATCGGCCGGTCGGGCGTAAACTGCCTTGATAGACTACATATGGGGTTTCCGAAGGTCCGCCCGAGCGGGGCCGACATGCCCCGGAAGCCCTGTCCCTTACGGAGTAAAGAGCCCATGTTGTGCCCGTTCTGCCAAAGCAAAGATACACAAGTGATTGATTCGCGAGCCTCTGAAGAGGGCCTCGTGATCCGCCGCCGCCGGCGCTGCCAGCGCTGCGAGAAGCGCTTCACCACCTTCGAACGGGTCCACCTCACGCTGCCGAGCATCATCAAGCGCGGCGGCACCAAGACGGGCTACGTGCGCGAGAAGCTCATGGCCTCGATGGCCCTGGCCTGCCGCAAGCGCCCCGTCTCCGAGGAGAAGCTCGAGGAGGTCGTCAGCAAGATCGAGCACCAGATGATGCAGACCGGCCTGCGTGAGATCCCCTCGCGCCAGCTCGGCGACTTCGTCATGAAGGCGCTTCTCGAACTCGACCTCGTCGCCTACATCCGCTACGCCTCCGTCTACCTCAACATCGACGACCCCCGTTCGTTCATCTCCATGATCGAGGACACCCTCGAGAGCCACACCAAGCACAAGTCCGCCGCGGAGGCGCGATGAGCGGGGCGGGCTTCTCCGAGGAGGACCGCCGCTTCATGAGGATGGCGCTCGAGGAGGCCTCCAAGGCCCGCCTCGTCTCGCCTCCCAACCCCTCGGTGGGCTGCGTGATCGTGCGCGGAGGCGAGGTCCTCGGACGGGGCTTCACCCAGAAGGCGGGGGGACCCCACGCCGAGGTGATGGCCCTGAGGGACGCCATCGGTGCCGGACGCTCCGTCGAGGGCGCCACGGCCTACGTCACGCTTGAACCCTGTTCCCATTTCGGGCGCACGCCGCCCTGCTGCGACGCGCTCCTCGCCAACGGCATCGGACGCGTGGTCGCCGCCGCGACCGACCCCAACCCGCAGGTCTCCGGCCGCGGACTCGCCCGGCTCCGCGAAGGCGGCGTCGAGGTCGCCTCGGGCCTCTTCGAAAAAGAGGCGAGGGAGGTCAACGCGGGCTTCATGAAGCGCATGGAGACGGGGCTCCCGTACGTGCGCATGAAGACCGCCGCCTCGCTCGACGGAAGGACCGCCTTCCTCGACGGCACGAGCAAGTGGATCACCGGTCCCGAGGCCCGCGCCGACGTCCAGTACTGGAGGGCCCTCTCGGGGGCCGTCGTCACCGGGATCGGCACCGTGAGGGCCGACGACCCGAGGATGGACGCCAGGCTCGAGGGGCTCGTCAGGAAGCCCCTGAGGGTGGTGCTCGACCCGTCGGGCTCGATCGACCGGGACGCACGCTTCCTCTCGATCCCCGACGCCGTCGTCGTCGCGACGCGCCGGGACCCCGGCCTCGAGGCGTTCCTCAAGGAGAGGGGTCATCAATTCTGGGTATTGCCCGACAAAGAAGACCCCGGAAAGGTCTCCCTTCACGATTTGCTTTTAAAATTGGCGTCCGTCGGCGTCAACGACGTCCTCCTCGAAGCGGGGGCGCGCCTCAACGGCGCCTTCCTCGAAGCGGACCTGGTCGACGAGATCGTCTTCTACCAGGCGCCCTGCCTCCTCGGCGAGGGGCTCGGCGTCGCAGCTGTTCCCAATCCGCCGACACCGGGCGACGCCCGTCGTTGGAATATCGTCGATTCGGCTCTCTTCGGCCGCGATCAACGCCTCATCTTAAGGAGATAAATTCATGTTCACTGGCATCATTCAGGCCGTCGGCAAGGTCCGCGAACCGGAAAAACTCGGCAACGGCGTCCGCCTCACCATCCTCGCCCCCGACCTCGGCCTCGAGGACGTCAAGGTCGGCGACTCCATCGCCGTCAACGGCGCCTGCATGACCGTCGTCGAGATCGACGGCGACGAGTTCAAGATCGACGTCTCCGCGGAGAGCCTCTCCAAGACGACCGGCCTGGACACCTTCGGCGAGGTGAACCTCGAGAAGGCGATGCGCCTGGGCGACCGCGTCGACGGCCACCTCGTGAGCGGCCACGTCGACGGCGTCGGACAGGTCGAGTCCATGGACAAGATCGCCGAGAGCTACCGCCTCGTGATCCGCGCCCCGCGCATCCTCTCCCCGTACCTCGCCTACAAGGGCTCGGTCGCCGTCAACGGCGTCTCCCTGACGATCAACTCGGTCGAGGACACGGCGCTCGACACGCTCATCTCCATCAACCTCATTCCGCACACCGTCGAGGTCACCACGCTCAAGAGCCTCAAGCCGCAGTCCTACGTGAACCTCGAAATCGACACCATCGCCCGCTACATCGAACGCATGGTCTCCCTGCGCGAGGACGAGGACTCCCTCTTCTAAATTTCAGGACACTCCGTCATGAAGCCTCAGATCCAATTGTTCACGCCGATCAAGGTCGGCCCGATGACGATGCCCAACCGCATCACCGTCGCCCCCATGTGCATGTACCGCGCCAAGAGCGGGGTCGCGCAGATTTTCCACAAGATCCACTACGCGGGCCTCGCCGCGGGCGGCATCGGAATGGTGACCATCGAATCGACGGCCGTCCGTCCCGACGGACGCACGACCGACGCGGACCTGGGGCTCTGGTCGGAGGACTGCGAGGCGGGTCTCGCCCGCCTCGTCTCGATCATCCGCGAGTACGCCCCCGGCGTGAAGGTGTGCATCCAGCTCAACCACGCCGGCCGTCGTGCGAGCACCGAGCCGCTCACGGAGCGCCCCCTCGGGGCCTTCGAGGGAGGCTGGGGCACGGTCGCCCCGTCCCCGATCGCCCG
>CAJMRV010000071.1 GCA_905215795.1 uncultured bacterium
GTATTGTAACGGCCTTGGGGATTTCGATAGCGGTCGGCGCTCTGAAAAGTGTCCGGGGGCCGGGCGGCGGTGTCGACCGCGGCTTCGGTTTCATTCGAAGCGGACCTCCCCGGGGGTCTCTTCGTCGGGGGCGGTGCCGTGTGCGCGAGGGGTTAGGCGTTAACCCTGGCACAGGAAATGGACCTGCATTTCATGTTTATAATTTGAACCATTTTCCCCGTTATTTCCCTCATGCCGGTAGATTGCCGGTCAGTAGGACTTGATAAGCATTCATCATGGATTCGTTGTCGCTTTATTGCCTTGAGTTGGCCGGTTGGATTTCGAGCAACTACTTCGTCGTCGGTTTCTGCGTCCTGATCGTCGGCCTGGCCCTTAAATGGGGGCTGCGCGCCGCCGGGACGTTCAGGAGGCTCGATGAGCAGGTCTTGAGGCTCACCGGGCGGCTCTCGGGCGAGACCTTCTCCCCCGAGGAGGTTTCCGAAGCGGCGGGCACTGAGTTCCCCGTCCTCGCCCGTGCCTGGCGGGGATACGTTTCAGGGCTCCGAAGCGCCGACGTCCATCCTCTCGGCGAGCTCGAGGGCTATTACACCACCAAGGACCCCGAGGAGTACTTCAATTTCGAGGTGCTAGCGGCCCCCAACATCGACCTTCCGTTCTACAACGTCGTGCCGGCCATTCTGACGGGCCTCGGCATCCTGGGGACCTTCGTCGGCCTGGCCGGCGGCATCTTCCTCGCGACCGACGCGCTCGGGAACACGACGCTCGACCTCGAGATGATCCAGTCGTCCATGAGCGGCCTGCTCGGGGGCGCCTCGACCGCGTTCTTCACGTCGATCTGCGGTTTGTTCTGCTCGATCCTCTTCACCGGCCTGCAGAAACGCGCGGTCCACAAGCTCAAGCTCAGGGTGGACGCCTTGAATGAGGCGGTCTCCGAACGAATCACCACCGTGGGCTTCGAGGAGGTGCTCCTCGCGAGCCACGCCGTCGCCCTCGAGCAGAAGATGCAGAACGCGTCCTTCCTCACCGATTGGAAGCTCCACATGAGCGAGCTCCTTGAAAACCTCGTCAAGGAGCAGAACGACGGCCTGCGCGAGCTTTTCGGAAAGCTGAGCGAGGACATCGGTTCGCTGCGCGAGTCCGTCCAGACCATGTCGAGCGGTCAGGTCCAGACCCTGCAGACGATCTTCGAGAACCTGATGAAGCAGTTCTCAAGCGACCTCACCGGCGAGTTGAGCAGGATTTCGGACTCCTTCGAGACGAGTGCGAACGGCATCAACGAGGCCGTCGACGCCTTGTCGGGCGTCCTGAAGGGGATGAAGGGCGTCGTGGAGGAGACCTCCGAGGTGATCCACGGCCAGCTCGACCGCATGTCGGTCGTCCTCGAGGAGATGATCAACGGGCTTGAGGAGAAGTCGAAGAGTCTCAACGAAACGCTTTCGGACACCGTCAGCGAGGTCGACGACGTCTCCGGACGCATCGTCGAGGCCGCCGAGAAGCTCGGCGGCTCCACGGCCGGGTGCGTGGAGGCCATCGAAAATTCCGCCGAGAACGTCAGGAAGACGATCGACGGGGCCGCCGAGGACTTCTCCGGCAGTCTGCGCGACTCCGGCGAGGACTTCCGCGGGGTCGTCGACGAAGCCGGAGGGGACTTCTCGGAACGCATGAAGGAGGCCTCCGGTGCGATCCGCGCCGAGGTCGACCGTTTCAACGGACTCTTGTCGGCCATGAACGAGACCACCGAGCGCCTCTCGAACGTCTCGGCCGACGTCGGCGAGGGCGGCGAGTGGCTCAAGGGCTCCATCAACGTCATCAAGGGCGTCGTCGAGGACCTGGGGAACTTCTCCGGTCTGATCAACTCCCTGCCCGAGCGCATCGGCGAGGTCACCACCGAGCTCGAAGGGGTCCTCAGCTCCCAGGCCGCCAACCTCGGCACGCAGGTGAGCTCCTCGAACGAACTCAACCGACAGGTCCTCGACCTCCAGAACGAGACGATGGAGGAACTCGCACACCTCAACGAGCAGATCTCCCAGAACTGGCAACTCCTCGAGAAGGCGCTCTACAACTTCCACGGCAATCTCGACAACTGCATGGGCGACCTCGACAAGCACCTCGGCAACGCCCTCAACAGGCTGAGCGACGTCGTCTCGAACCTTGGAGCGGAGTCCGACGCCGACATCCGAAGGAAGCGGGAGCTCGGGGCCCTTCTCGAACAGTTCAACAGGAACCTCGCCGAGGCCCTCGAAGACGCGCGCCTGCGTGACGAAGACGCCCGCAAGTCGGAGAAGTGACCGGAGCTGAAGCATGAGAACGACGAAACGCAGGAACCACCATGTGCAGGAGCCGGGAGGCGTCAATTATCTGGCGAGCGTCTCCGACCTCATGGCGGGCCTCCTCTTCATCTTCATCGTGATCCTCATGGTCACGCTGATAAATTCCCAGCGAATCAACACCAACCTGCAGGCCAAGCAGCGTGAGTTCGACGACGTGCGCGAGCGCCTCGTCGCCACCGAAAGCCGTCTCTACGGGAATGCGGAGGCCAGGACGAGGATGCTCGAGCGGCTTGAGTCCCGCATCCGGGAGCAACTCGGCCTGCGGCTGATCGCCGACCCGTCGCTCGGCGTTCTCAGGATTCCCGAGGACGCCGTGAGCTTCGCCTCGGGCAGCGACGCGCTCAACATCGACAACAAGTCCAAGCTCCGCCGCATGGGCGAGATCCTCGAACGCGAGATCGCCTGCTACTCACCGGGAAGCACCGACTTCAAGTCGTCCCGCTGCACGGGCGCCAATCCCCATGGAAACACCCTCGAGGCCGTCTTCATCGAGGGGCACACCGACAACCAGCGTTATGCCGACGATCCGCTCGACAGTCGCAACCGCGAGCTCTCCACGAAGCGCTCCAACAGCGTCTACCGGGAGATGGTCAGTCCGAATCCGGCGCTCGCCTCGATGATGAATTCGAAGGGACAGGCCCTCTTCTCGCTTTCGGGTTACGGGGCCGAACGCCCCCTGGAGGGGCACCGTCACGTCCGTCCGACCAATGACCCAGCCAACCGCCGCATCGAGGTGAGGTTCCTCTTTGCAGAACCCGAGTTCGAGGATGAGGAACGCAGCCTCCTGCACCGCAGCGTGGCCTCGGGAGGGAACGTCCGTGGCTGATTCCGACAACGGAGGCTTCTCCGAATTCCTGAAGGTGGCCGGGCAGTACTTCCATCGTTTCAACCGCATCCGGGAGGCGGCCCGCCGCATCGACGAGCGCTATCCCGGAGGCTCGCTGATGACGAGGGAGCGCCTCAAGGCGCTGCGTGAGCGGCTGGAGCGGCTCGGTCCCAAGGCCGACGTCCGCCCCGGCGAGATGCCTTATCTCGGGCATGTGATCTTCCTCGGGGTGGAGGACAAGGGGCCGCTTCTGCGGCGTGACGTCCTCGACTACGCCTTCGTTCTTCTGAGCGAGCCCGAGGGACGCCGCTGGACGGGCCGGTTCATCTCCGCATACATGATGTCGTCGCTGCGGCCCTTCGACGTGCCCGATTCGTTCTGGCAGCTCTTGGTCAAGACCCACAAGGCGTTCGCACCGCTTGAGGAGCGCTCCTTCCTGCGGCTGGACCACGAGGCGGTCGCCGAGGCCGTGCTGGAGTCGGGACGGTTCGGTTACGCGGAGGCCTACAAGGCGCTCGGAGAAGATGTGCTCGAGGCCGAAGGGCCGTTCTTCGAACGTGTCATCGGACAGTGTCTCGGCGGCTACGGTGAGCGCGTGGCCAGGGAGGTGCGCGTGCGCGGCGATGGAGACGCGCTCTTCGCAGCCATCGAGAGCGACCTCATCGGCTCGGACGGCCACCCCCGCTTCCCGGAACTCATGGAGCGCCTCTTCGAGGCCGTACTCCATCCCCTGCTTCCGGAGAACCGCGTTGCCGTTCCGGAACCGGCCTTCAGGGAGCGGGCGAACAAGTTCTTCAACAACATGCTCGGTCCGATTCAGGAGGGGCGCTTCCCCGAAATCTGGAAACGCGTCCTCGAGGTCCTCGACAACTGGAAGCTCGGCGACTACATGGGCGCCGCATTCGATGCGATCAGCCGCTACCAGCGGGCGATCGGTGATGAGAATCTGCGGTGGCGCGAACGCGTGACATTCTGGACGGGACTTTGGAGCAGGGGCCTCGTCCTCGACATGAAGCTCTATGTCGTCCGGTGTGATGCCAAATACTTCAGGAGCGGCGACATGCCGCTCAATCCGAGGACGCTCAAGGGCAAGTCCAACAACGTGGTGATCCTCATGAAGTTCCCGTACGACGTGCACGTCGTCGAGGTGAGCAATGTGGGTTCCGTTCGAATTTACGACTGGATTCCAAGCTGGGTTGTTCAGAGCGAGATTGATTACTCCGCCGACATCGTCAACGGGGACCGTTGTCTCGAGGTCCGCCACATGGGCCGCTGGACCCACGACGTCGAGGATGCGCTGGCGGAACTCGGTGTGCGGGCCAAGCAGACCTACGTAGGAGATTGAGAACATGTGGAGCATATTCAGGAAGAAGTCCCCGGAGAGTCGTCCGACTGCGGGGTTCAAGTGTTCCAGGCGCGACGTTCCGGGAGTGGAGGCCGTGCGCCGTGCGCTCTTGAGCGCGGTTGAAAGCCGCTCCGAGGAGGGGACGGATCCGCTTGACGGGGCGTACCTTTCGTTCCTGCATCTGAGTCGGAACGAAAGGGGGTTCGCCATTGCCTACGAGTCGGAGGGGAGGCGCCTCGCCCTCGACGAGTGGGAGCACGCCTGTCCGGGCGGAGAGTCCCTGCATGCGGCCCGACTCGTCCTTCTTGTCGAGGAGGGACTGGCCGTCTGGGATGACGAGGCATTGGAGGTGCTTCTTCCCGACATCACCGCCTGCCGTCTGGAGACCTCCTTTTTGGAGCATCTCGGTGCACCCGCCGTGAGCGATGTCACGCTCACCGTGAACTGGCGGGGGACTCCCTTTTCGGAGGATTTCGACTATCGTTTCCGACTTCTGAGGAACCGTTGTGTGCTGGACCGTCCCGTCATCGACGGCATGGTCGTCACCATTGCGGGGCGCGACTACATGATGGAGTGCGCCACCTACTGGGCGGTCGAGCTCCTCACGGCGTTCAGCCGCACCACGTTGAAGAGCGCCGAGGGCAGGAACGCGCTTTGGGCGCAGACGACGGAGGTCCTCGAGAAGACGCTTCTCAAGAACCGCCTGAAGCAATTCCAGGGCGACGTCCGGTTGAAGACGGCCAGCCGGATATCGGTGATCCGCGACGCCGACGGCAATCTCTCGCCCGTTCTCCTGAGGACGAAGGTCCGTGGAGACGAGGAGCCCGAGTACGTGCCGCTCCTCAACAAGCTCGAGACCGCCTCCCTGATCAAATACATCGATCTCCCGCTCGACGAGGTGAGGAGCGTCCCGCTCGGAGGGGCTTCCTATGTCGTCCTCACGCCTGAGATCAAGCGCGTCTTCAACGTGATCCGGGAGTACCGGCACCGCGCCCCCGTCGAACAGGCCGAGTTCTACGACAACCCCCACCGTGTCCTGCGGCGCGTCTTCGAGTCCGAGGGGCTTGAGTTGCCCGAGGACACGCTTTCGTGCTTTGTGGAAACCCCTGAGTTCCTGAGCGACCGCGTGAAGGTCTTCGGTGTGTGGACCAAGGAGAACTGCCAGTTCATCCAACCCCGGCCCACGAGCTGGTTCCCCGAGGACAGGAAGATCGCCGTCGTCATCGACGACGAGTACGTATGGGTCGATGTCGAGGACATCGGTCGGTTCGTCTCCCGGCTCGAGGAGGCCGACCGGACCAACGTCGAGACAATCGAATGGGAGGGGGCCACCTACGACATCACCGGAATCGACGTTCCCGGGTTGGGCAGGACGCTTCGTCCCCTGAAGGACGCCCCCGCCGCGCCCGCATCCGCCGGCCCGGAGGATGGGGAACCGCGTCGCCGGGAGGAGAGCGCTCCCGATGAATCCTCCGGCAACGAGAAGGTCCAGTTCGGTCCGATCATCGAGAGGAACCTGCACGAACTCAAGTTCGTCGCCTCCCGACGCGAGCATCCCGGCTACGACCTTCCGCTCGAGGGCCCCTCGGGGGGCTTCTCCCTTTATCCGCATCAGAAGGAGTGTCTTAAATGGCTCTCCACGCTGTGGACCGAAGGCTATCCCGGAGCGCTCCTCGCAGACGACATGGGGCTCGGCAAGACACTCCAGTGCCTCTCCTTCATCGAGTGGCTCCGCATCAACCGCGACGCCAGGGGCGAGCACGCCCCCGCGCTCGTCGTCGCCCCCCTGGGGCTTCTGTCGAATTGGAGGAACGAGGGGCTCCGGTATTACCCCGGGCTCGGCGAACCCCTTCTTCTCGACTCGACGACGCTCCCCGCCTTCATGAAGCTGCCCGTCGACGAGCGGCTCACACGCATCCAGGCCCATGAATGGGTCCTGACGAACTACGAGTCCGTCCGCAGCCGGCTTTCGATGTTCACCACCACGAACTGGGGCGTCATGGTTCTCGACGAGGCGCAGAAGATCAAGAATCCCCAGGCGCTTCTCACCGAGTGCATCAAGAGCGTGAAGACGGACTTCGTGCTCGCGATGACCGGGACGCCCATTGAGAACAGCTTCACCGACCTATGGTCGATCATGGACACGGCGGTCCCGGGATTCCTGGGCGCCCTCGAGGAATTCTCGGGGCGGTACTGTGGCGAGGACGTCGACGACGAGGAGGCGGGACGAGAACTCCATCTGCTTCTGACGGGCGGCGAAGGAACGGACGGAACCCCCTCCGGCCGGCCGCTCGACGTGCGCCCGCTCATGCTCCGTCGCACGAAGGAGGATCGTCTCAAGGCGATGCCGAGGAAGATCGAGGACGTCAGGCGCGTCGTGATGTCGACCAAGCAGGCCGCCCATTACCATGCCGTCTACAACCAGTGCGTGGCGGAGGAATCCACCAATGCGCTCGAAAAGCTCCATCGCCTGACACAGGCTGCGCTCAGCGTCCAGGAGATGGAGCCCGGCACGGACCTTCTAGAGGATCCCGAAAATGATTCGGCGCGGCTCAGCGAGACCTTCAGGATTCTCGACGAGGTCAAGCGGGCCGGAGAGAAGGCCATCGTCTTCGTCCAGCACCGCGCCGTCCAGCTCGCCCTCGCCAAGGCCCTGGAGAAGCGCTTCGGCATGGACCACCGTCCGGGGATCATCAACGGGAATATGAAGCCCGAAGTCCGGCAGCAGATCGTCGAGACCTTCCAGAACGGTCCCGAGGGATTCGACGTGCTGGTCCTGAGCGGCCGCGCCGCCGGTGTCGGCCTGACCATCACGGCCGCCAACCACGTGATCCATCTCGAGCGTTGGTGGAACCCGGCCGTGGAGGACCAGTGCAGCGACCGTGCCTACCGCATCGGTCAGAAAAAGGACGTGATCATCCACATCCCCCTGGCCGTCTTCGGTCCGGGTGACGAGGGGTCCTTCGACTGCAAGCTCCATGCTTATCTCGACGGGAAGCGCTCCCGGTGCCGCCATGCGCTCATGCCCATGCCCAAGGAGGACACGAAGGAGCTCGCGGGACTTGTTTTCGGCGGGGCCGTCTGAAGAAGACGGATCCCCCCGGCGTTTGAACGCGGGGGTGGATGCTCCAGACCGGCGCGCGTCCCGATATAATGGGGCCGCGTCCTCCCCGAGCGGAGGACGGTCCCTATTTGAAACGAACCCTTATTGAGAGTGAACGAGATGGCATTGACACAGGCCGAATTGAAGAAGGAAGTGGCGAAACGAGCTTTGGATTACGTCGAGGACGGAAAGATCCTCGGCGTGGGGACCGGGTCGACGGTCGACCAGTTCATCGACCAGCTCCCGGGCATCCGCTCCAGGATCCCCGCCTGCGTCTCCTCGAGCAAGCGCTCCACCGAACGCCTCGAGGCGCTCGGCTTCAAGGTCCTCGACATGAACGAGGTCGATGAGATCGGCGTCTACGTCGACGGTGCCGACGAGATCGATCCCGGCTTCTCGATGATCAAGGGCGGCGGCGGTGCGCTCACGCGTGAGAAGATCGTCGCCTCGATCTCCGGACGCTTCGTCTGCATCGCCGACCAGAGCAAGAAGGTCGAGGTGCTCGGCCGCTTCCCGCTGCCCGTCGAGGTGATCCCGATGGCCGCCAACGCCGTCAAGGCCCGCCTCGAGAAGCTCGGCGCCCGCGTCGTCAAGCGTGACTTCGTCACCGACAACGGCTGCTGGATCCTCGATGCCCACGGTCTTGAGATCACCGATCCGGCCGCGATGGAGGACCTGATCAACCAGTGGCCCGGCGTGGTCACGGTCGGCCTCTTCGCCCGCCGCGGCGCCGACGTGCTGCTCCTCGGGACGCAGGACGGCGTCAAGACCTTCGAGAAGTAAGAACTCGAAACAAGAAAGGGCGTCCCTGCCGGGGCGCCCTTGTCGCAATCCACGCCGGGGCGGAAGACTCCTTCAGAGGGTTCTTCCGCCCTGCGTCGTCATTCCCTCGCGGGAATCACTCACTTCTTTTCAACGGGCCTGAAGCCTTCGGGCATCTCGACGCCCTCGCCGAAGAAGTAGCGCTCGCACTGCTTCTGAAGGAGCTGGCGGGCGGAGAGGTCGGCCAGGTTGAGGCCGTATTCGTTGACCATCATGGTCTGGAGGCGGGTCCAGTCGGCCCAGGCCTCCTTGCTGACGTTGAGCCAGAGGCGCTTGCCCAGTTCACCGGGGAACGGGGGGTAGTCGAGGCCTTCGGCTTCTTTCTTGAGTTTGACGCATTGAACGGTGCGGCTCATGTGTGGCTCCTAAT
>CAJMRV010000072.1 GCA_905215795.1 uncultured bacterium
GGTGAAGGCCTCCGGTGCCAAGAACGCCGCCCTTCCCATCCTGGCGGCCTCCCTCCTCACGGCCGACGACCTCGTCCTCACGAACGTGCCCGACCTCACCGACGTCCGGACGATGATCAAGCTCCTCGAGGGCATGGGCGTGAAGGTGCGCCGCGAGGAGGACCGCCTGGTCCTCAACGCCGGCGAGATCACCAGCACGGTGGCCCCCTACGAGCTCGTCAAGACGATGCGCGCCTCGATCGTGACGCTCTGTCCGCTCGTCGCCCGCTTCGGTGTGGCCGAGGTGAGTCTTCCGGGCGGATGCGCGATCGGCGCGCGTCCCGTCGACCAGCACATCAAGGGCCTGCGCCAGCTCGGCGCCGAGGTCGAGATCGACCACGGCTACGTCAAGGCCCGCGCGACGCGCCTCAAGGGCGCGCGCATCTTCACGGACATGGTGACCGTCACCGGCACCGAGAACCTGATCATGGCGGCCGTCCTCGCCGAGGGCACGACCGTGATCGACAACGCCGCGCGCGAACCCGAGGTGGTCGACCTGATCGAGTGCCTCAACGCGATGGGCGCGAAGATCGAGGGCGCGGGCACGGCCCACCTCACGATCGAGGGCGTCGACAAGCTCCACGGCACGACCCACCGCGTGGTCTCCGACCGCATCGAGGTCGGCTCGTTCCTCGTGGCGGGCGCGATGACCCGCGGCGACGTGCTCGTCACGGACTGCGACCCGCACCTCCTCGAACCCGTCACGGAGAAGCTCCGCGAAGCGGGCGTCGAGGTCACCGAGGGCGCCGACTGGATCCGCGTGCGCATGGACCGCCGTCCCAAGGCCGTCTCTATCCGCACGATGCCCCATCCGGGCTTCCCCACGGACATGCAGGCCCAGATGATGACGCTCAACTGCATCGCCGAGGGCGTGGCCCACGTCACCGAGACGATCTTCGAGAACCGCTTCATGCACGTTCCCGAGCTCGCCCGCCTGGGCGCCGACATCACGATCGAGGGCTCCACGGCCATCGTCCGCGGCGTCGAGACGCTCGAGGGGGCCAAGATCATGGCCACCGACCTGCGCGCGAGCGCCTCGCTCGTGATCGCCGCGCTCGCCGCCAAGGGCGAGAGCGTGGTCGACCGCATCTATCATCTGGACCGCGGCTACGAGCGCATGGAAGAAAAATTGAAGGCGCTCGGTGCCCGCATCGTCCGAATCAACGATAATTGAAACTTTGAACCCAAGGGCGCTTCCGGCGTCCTCCCCACGCCTTCGCAGACGATGGAGAGTACACGGCGCCGATGCGTCGACAACACAACATCAACCGCCTAAAGAGGTAGAGGCAAATGTTTTTGATTCCTTCCATCGAACTGCAGGACAACAAGGTCGTCCTCACCCGCCAGACCGCGGGGGGCGTCCTCGTGAAGGAACCCCATCCCGCGTCGCTTGAAGAACTCGTCACCGAGTTCACCGACGCCGGTGCGGACCGTCTGCACATCGTGGACCTGGACGGGGCGCTTCATGCAAAGCCCATGAACCTGAAGGTCATCCGCGAGATCCTCGACATCGTCGCGGACTCCAACGACTTCACCGAAGTCCAGATCGGCGGCGGCATCCGCACGCTCGATCAGATCGACCAGTACCTTCAGATGGGGGTCGACTACGTTGTCATCGGCACGGCCGCCTACAAGCAGCCCGGCTTCCTGCACGACGCGTGCTCGAACTTCGGGGGCAACGTGATCCTCGCCATGGACGCCGTCGACGGCACGATCCATGTCGACGGATGGAAGGCCGCCACCCGCAACGACATCTTCACCTTCGCCGCGAAGGTCGAGGACTTCGAGCTCGATTCGATCCTCTACAACGACATCCGCCGCTCGGGCAGCCTGGGCGGGATGGACGTGGACACGATCGTCCGTCTTGCGCGCTCGAGCCGCATCCCCGTGATCGCCGCTGGCGGCCTCGGCGGCATGGACGACCTCAAGCGCCTCTGCGAGCATGAGGAGGACGGCGTCGCCGGCGTGGTGATGAGCCGCGCCCTCTACGAGAAGAAGATCGACTTCGAGGCGGCCTGCAACTACGTCGACTCGCTCTGAGCCGGCAAACGGGGGGAATAACCCTCGTTTCTTGCGGTTTTTTGTTTCAAACGGGGCGGCCCTTGATTTTGTTAAGGAAAAATCAGGGTTGGTTCGGTAAGCTATGGGGTACGAGCGGTGATGCACGCCGTCTCCGGAGGTCCTTGGTGGCGCTCCGGGAACGGGTCTCCGCAACGGACCGCGCCGGCTCCGGGATCCCCCCGGGGCCTGCACCGTAGTGAAGTAGGATTTAGGAATGCAAAAAGAAGACTGTATTTTCTGCAAGATCGCCCGGGGGGAGATCCCTTCGAAGAAGATTTACGAGGACGACGACGTCCTGGCCTTCCACGACATCCATCCCCAGGCGCCCGTGCATCTCTTGATCATTCCGAAGAAGCACATCACCTCGCTGGCCCATGCCGAGCCCGAGGACGCGCCTCTTCTTGGTAAAATGCTTTCGCTGACGCGGACCCTCGCGCTCCAAGCCGGAGCCGACAACGGTTATCGTGTCGTGATCAACACCGGTCGCGATGGCGGACAAGAAGTACCGCACTTGCATATTCACGTACTCGGCGGTCCCCGCCCCTGGAAAAATTAAAGGAGTGAACAAATGGGTTCTCTTTCAATCTGGCACTGGCTGATCGTTTTGGCCATCATCGTCCTCGTCTTCGGCACGGGCAAGCTCAAGAACATGGGCAAGGACCTCGGCGGGGCGATCAAGGGCTTCAAGGAAGGCATGCGCGAAGGCGACGAGACCACCAAGGAAATCGCCCAGGACGGCGCCAAGAAGGATGCCGTCGACGTGCAGGCCAAGGACAAGACCAACGCCTGATCCGCTTCACGTTGAAGGCGTGATTCCGCACGAGACCTCCGCGTCCGGCAACGCCGGACCCGCGGAGGTTCTTCTCTCGAAATAATTTTGGCGGGCGCAACCGCGCCATAAGACCGCGGTGCTCCGGAGCGATGCCACCGCGGTTTTCATTTGGAATTTTTTTAGACGATGTTTGATTTTGGTTTCGGCGAGATGATGATCATCGGCGCCGTCGGTTTGATCGTCCTCGGTCCCGAACGACTCCCCGTCGTCGCCCGCAAGGCGGGTGAGTGGATCGGCAAGGCCCAGCGCTTCGTCGCGCAGGTCAAGGACGACATCAACCGCGAATCCGAGCTCTCCGAGCTCAAGCGTATTCAGGAAGAGGCGCAGAACATCGCCAACGACTTCAAGAATACGGTCGAGAAGGCCGCCACCCAGATCGAGTCCGACACGACGGCCCTCAAGAAGGACGTCGAGGCCGCGGGCGCCGACGCCCAGGCCGCCTTCGACTCGGTGGAGAAGTCCGCCTCGGGCGTGGCCGACGAGGCCACCGGGGCCGTCGACGACGCCGTCAAGGAGGCCTCCTCCTCCGCGACGCCCGAGCTCGACAAGGCCGTCGAGGACGCCATCACCGGCAAGGTCGAGGTGAAGTCCAACGACGACATCGCGCACTTCTACGGCTGGGACGACCTCCCCGAGAACGCCCCCGCGCCGACCTTCAACTGGGAGGAGCCCAAGACGTTCTCCAAACGTTACCGCTCCGGCCCCTCCGTCGACGAACTCGCCCGCGAGATCGAACGCCTCCGTCACGAACTCGGCCTGCGCGAAGCGCAGCTCCAGTCGGACAACCGCCGCATGGGCGTGCGCGCACGCAGCAACCGCCCCCGCATCTACCGTTAACACCGAACGATTATGGCCGATTCCAAAAACACGATTGAAGCGCCCGACGATCCCAACAACGAACAGCCGTTGGTGAGCCACCTCGTCGAGCTCAGGAACAGGACCGTCCGCGCGGCCGGCGCCACGCTGGTGGTCTTCGCCTGCCTGTCGCCGTTCATGAAGCAGATCTTCGACTTCCTGAGTCATCCGCTCATGATCGCGCTCCCGCAGGGCGCCAAGCTCCTCTCCACGGGCGTGGTCGCTCCGTTCATGGTGCCCCTGAAGGTGACGCTCTTCGTGGCGTTCCTCATCGCGCTCCCCTACATTCTCTACCAGGTGTGGGCCTACATCGCCCCGGCGCTCTACCGTCGTGAGAAGCGACTGGCCCTCCCGATCATCGTCTCCTCGATCGTGATGTTCGCGGTCGGCATGGCGTACTGCTACCTGATCGTGTTCCGCATGGTCTTCCAGTTCATCGCCCACTTCGCGCCCGACTCCGTGAACTTCGCGCCGGACATCGACTCGTACTTCAGCTTCGTGCTCACGATGTTCTTCGCCTTCGGCCTCACCTTCGAGGTCCCGATCGTCGTCATGGTGCTCAACCGCGTGGGCCTGGCCTCCTATGAGAAGCTCGTCAAGGCGCGTCCCTTCGTGATCGTCGGCGCGTTCGTCATCGCCGCGATCTTCACGCCGCCCGACGTCCTCTCGCAGATGCTCCTCGCGCTTCCGCTCGTGATCCTCTTCCAGGCGGGCATCCTCCTCGTGAAGTACTTCGGACGCTCCCAGGAGGAGATCGACGCCTCGCCGAGGGACAAGGACGAGGATGAGGAATGATTGATGACCGGCCCCGCCGGCACATGAATCATCAGCAATGAAAACGACAAGGGCTCCCCGGGTGACCGGGGAGCCCTTGCATTCGGGGGGAACGGCCCCCATGTGTTCAATCCGTTCAGTTGAAGGCGCCCGAACTCCGTGCGCCGCCCCTCGGAGGCCGCTCGTCGAGGCGCACGCGGCGCAGGATCCGCTCGCCGCCCCGGATGAGCACGAGCGAGAGCTCCTCGCCGGGAGGCGTCGCGCTCACGCGGCGGTTGAGTTCGTTGAGGTTCTCCACGGGGGACTCGTCGACGGACTCGATCACGTCGAAGGCCCTGAGGTCGTTCTCGGCGGCCGGACTGAGCGGGATGACGTGCTCGATCATGACGCCGTGGTTCCTCGTGAGGCCGATGTCCCGGGCGTACTCGGGACTGAGCTCGCGGGAGACGACGCCGAGGTAGCCCCGTTCGACGGGACGCCCCTCGAGGAGCGTCGGGAGCACCCCGCTGATGATGCCCGTGGGGATCGCGAAGCCGATGCCGACGTTGGCCTCGTTCGCCTGGGGGCTGAAGATGGCGGTGTTGAGCCCCACCATCTCGCCCTTCGTGTTCACGAGCGGACCGCCCGAATTGCCGCGGTTGATCGCGGCGTCGGTCTGGATGAAGTTCTCGTAGCCGCTCAGGCCCAGTCCGTGGCGTCCGAGCGCGGAGACGATCCCTCGGGTGACGCTCTGGCCGACGCTGAAGGGATTGCCGATGGCGAGGACCGATTCGCCCACTTGTAGGCGGGCGCTCTCTCCCATGGCGATCGGCTTGAGGGGCCCGGGCGGGTCGATTTCGAGGACCGCCAGGTCCGTCTCGGGGTCGGTTCCGACAATCTTTGCCTCGCGGCGGCGTCCGTCGGCGAGCTTCACGAGGATCTCGGGGAGCGGGCCAACGACGTGCTGGTTGGTGAGGATCTTCCCGTCCTTGGAGACGATCACGCCACTGCCGACGGTTTTTAAGCTATTCTCAGGGAGTGCGTTCCAGTTCGAGTCGATGCTCTCGACGTGCTCGTCGGCGACGGGCCGCCGGGTCATGATCGTCACGACCGAGGGACCGGCCCTGCGGGCGGCCTCGATCAGCGGGTCCGCCGGCGCGGGCCGTTCGAAGGCCTCCGGACGGAGGAGGAAGACGAGGCAGGCCAGGGCGGCGAGGATCGTGACGGCCTGGGCGGTGATGAGCCATATGCGGCGGAGGCGGGAGACGGACATTGTTCCAACGCAGCCATGAAAAAAGGATTGAAAATAAATGCAGCTCGATAGTTTAACGGAATATCTCGACGATTATCTCCGTGCCGGCGAATATCAGGATTACGCGCCCAACGGCCTTCAGGTGGAGGGCCGCCGCGAGGTCCGGAAGATCGCCCTCGGCGTGACCGCAAGCCTGCGCTTCATCGAGGCGGCGCGCGAACGCGGGGCCGACGCGGTGCTCGTCCACCACGGCTGGTTCTGGAAGGGCGAGCCCGCTCCGATCGTGGGCATGAAGAAGCGGCGCGTGGCCGCGCTGCTCGGGGCCGACATGAGCCTGATTGCCTACCACCTCCCGCTCGACGCGCACGAGGAGGTCGGCAACAACGCCAGGCTCGCCGCCGAACTCGGCCTCAAGGTGGTCGAACGGCGCGGCGAGTACGGCCTCGTCAACATCTGCGAACCCGTCTCGGGGCCGCTCGAGCGCGAGTTCTTCATCGAACGCGTGGCCTCCGTTCTGAAGCGCCGTCCGCTCTGCGTGGGCGCTGAACCCGCACGCCTCTCGAGGATCGCCCTCTGCAGCGGCGGTGCGCAGGACTTCCTCGGCGAGGCGGTCCGCGCCGGGTGCGACGCCTACCTCTCCGGGGAGATCAGCGAGCGGACGACCCACGAGGCCCGCGAGCAGGGGATCCTCTACCTGAGTGCCGGCCACCACGCCACGGAGCGCTTCGGCATCCAGGCCCTCGGGGCCCGGCTCGAAGAGGCGTTCCCCGGCCTCGAGTGCTTTTATCTCGAAGATGAAAATCCGGTTTGACCCCCGAGGTTTTCCTTGAAAAACAAACCACTTTGCACGAAAAACTGAATTTCTTCGTGAGGTTTGATAAAATTTACGATTCCGGCGTCCTTCGTGGACGCCATAGGTGATAAAGGGAAGTTAATTTATGATGGTGCTTTATTCGGGCATGACCTGCCCGTTCTCTCACAGCTGCCGCTTCGTCCTCTACGAGAAGGGGTGTGAATTCGAGGTCCAGGACATCGACATGTTCCAGCCCACGGACCTGACCGCGCTCAATCCGTACGACGAGGTGCCCATTCTGCATGAACGCGAATTGGTGCTCTACCAGGCTGATGTGATCAACGTCTACATCGACGAACGTTTCCCCCATCCCCAGCTCCTGCCGCCCGACCCCCAGCGTCGAGCCCGCGCCCGTTTGTATTCTTACGTTTTCAACCGTGAAATCTTCCCGTACGTGCGCTATCTCGAACGCCGCAAGGCCGACCCGCAGCACCTCGAGGCCGCCCGCACCCGTCTGCGCAACCAGCTCACGACGATCGGCATGCGCCTCGGCGAGAACAAGTTCATCATGGGCGACGACATCACGTTGCTCGACATCTCGCTCGCTCCGGTCCTCTGGCGTCTTGACCACTACGGCATCGAGCTGCCGAAGGCCGCCGCGCCGCTCATGACGTACGCGGAACGCCTGTTCTCGCGTCCGGCGTTCATCGACTCGATGACGCCCTCGGAACGCGTCATGCGTCGCTGATACCCTTCGGAGGGAGGCGCGCCCCGTGCGGGTCTCCTTCGGAACGGCATTCGTTCGAACCGGCTCTCCGGCATCCGTCGGAGGCCGGTTTGTTGTTTCCGGGAGCCCTCCACAGGAGGTGCCGCGCGCCTTCATTTGAGGCATAATCGAAGGAAACGCCTGCCGGATGCAGGCCGTGGAAGCCCGCCCCGGGGATCCGGGAGCGAGGGGCTCCGGCGCCGTCCGGTCCGAACCAACCATACAAAAGGGAGTGCACTCCATGCCCATGAAGCCCGGTGAACCCGCGCCGACGATGAAGCCCTATCTGATCAACGCGGTCCTCGAATACTGCCGTGACCACGCCCTCACGCCCTATCTGCTCGTCCACGTCGACGAGGCCTGCCAGGTGCCCGAGGAATACGTGCGCAACAACTCGATCGTCTTCGACATCAGCGACGAGGCGATCCACAACTTCGGCGTGAGCGACGAGGAACTCACTTTCCAGGCCCGCTTCGGCGAGGACAACGCCATCTTCACGGTGGTCGTCCCCCTGAACCGCATCTTCGCGATCACCCCGCTCGAGTACCAGGAGCTCGCCATCCAGTTCGAAGTCACCCCCTCGGTGAAGAAGGACGCCGCCGAAAAGTCCGCCGAGCCCGCTCCGCAGCGTCGTCCGATGCGCGTCAAGTAAGCATTTGAACGACCTGGGTTTCTGTGTATAATTCAGGTTTCCCGCCTCTTTAGCTCAGTTGGTAGAGCAACCGCCTTGTAAGCGGTAGGTCGTCTGTTCGAGTCAGACAAGGGGCACCAAAGAGCATCCCGCATGGTTTCAAGCTGTGCGGGATTTCTTTTTATATCAATGGGTTGCGTTTTCCAGACTGGTTAGGAAACAAGGAAAAACCGATCAAGCGTGGTCTCGTTTGGTACCCTTTTTGGTACCCCGGAGTGTCGGGGAAGCGCCCGGGGTACCAAAAAAATCATGCTGGTGCTTCGCCCGTGCCCGGGGGAGCAGACAGAAGGCCGCAGGAGTCTCCTCCCGCGGCCTTCGTTTTTTTTCGTCAGGGTCGTCCGCCCGGTCAGGACGCCGACTCCTTCTTGATCTCCTGGAGCGTCTTCATGCGTGCGAGCGCCCACTGGACGTCGACGACGGCGTCCCCTTCGGGTCCGTCTCCGAGGTGGTCGACCTCCTTTTCAAGCATCCGGTAGACCTCGTCCATGAAGGGGAGCGTTCCGACGAGCCCCGTTTCGGGGTCGATGATCGCGAAGACGTCCTCGCCTTCGGAGTCGTCGTAGTAGAGGACCACCTGCTTCTTGAACTGTTCGATCAGCGAGGGCAGGCACAGGAGCTTCATGATCTCGACGATGCGGTCGTCGCGTCCGTTCACGA
>CAJMRV010000073.1 GCA_905215795.1 uncultured bacterium
TTCCCGCCCTTCGGGACTTTCACCCTTTAGATACTGCGCATGCCCAGCGCACCGGCAAAAAGGCCGTCGTTGACGAAACGACGGCCTTTTTTCGTGCCTTGAAGCCTCTTCGGGTTCGAAAATTGTGGACAACTCGGTGTTTTCCGCGTTTCCTTTCAAATCATGGACTTGTGAATCAAACCCACCAGGTTATCCACAGATCCACGTTTTCCTCGAGAAACTTATCCACAGACTTATCCACACCCTCGCCCCAGGGACGAACGGGCGGAAGGGAGTCCGCGAAAAGGGTCGCGAGGCGCGTGTTCTTGGGGCGGAATCCCTGCGGCGTGGAGACCGCCTTCATCCCCGAGAGGGCCCTGGCGAAGCGGGCCGCCTCGGGCCGGCCGGAGAGCCGGTCGACGGCGTGGGCGAGCGCGTGGCGGGCGAGTTCGAAGCGGTTCACCCAGGGGCCCGCACCCACGTGGTGCACGAGGCGCTCCCCTTCATCGGGGCGCACCGAGGCGAGCCAGTCGAGGGTCCACGCCGCGAGGGCGTCGTAGGACGTGGGCGTTCCCCATTCGTCATCGACGACCGTGAGGTCCCTTCCCTGCAGGGCCTGTCCGAGGACGGCCGAGATGAAGTCGCGGCCCCGTCCGTGGAGCCAGCCCGCGCGGATGATCCTCGCCTGCGGGGCGGCCTCCCTCAGGAGGAGCTCCCCTTCGAGCTTCGTGCGTCCGTAGACGCCGGGGAGCGATGCGGGATCGGGGCGGTCGGCCTCGGTCCAGGGCTCCGAGCCGGTACCGGGGAAGACGAAGTCCGTGGAGAAATGGACGATTTCCTCAACGCGTCCGCCGAACACCTCGCCGACGAGTCCGGCGCCCACGGCGTTGACGGCGCGGGCGGCATCGGGATTCTCCTCGGCGCCGGCGACGTCGGTCCACGCGGCGGTGTTGATGACCACGTCGGGGTGGTGTTCCTCGAGCGCCCTTTCAAGCGAGGCGCGGTCGGTCACGTCGACGAGGGCCCGGGGTGGCGCGGCGTGATCGATGCCGAACGCCTCGAACTCGTCGATGAAGGCGCGGGCCAGACGTCCGGCCCCGCCGAGCACGAGGAAGCGTCGGGACTCACTCATCGGCGGCTCCGTCGAGGACGCGTGCGAGATAGGGGCCCGTGACGGTGCCCTTGGCCCTCGCGAGGGCCCTCGGCGTCCCCTCGAAGAGGATGCGTCCGCCCTCGGACCCTCCGTCGGGGCCCATGTCGACGACCCAGTCGGCGTTCTTGACCATGTCGAGGTTGTGTTCGATCACGAGCACGGTGTTCCCCTGCTTCATCAACTGCCTGAGCACGTCGATCAGCTGGGCGATGTCGTGGAAATGCAGGCCCGTGGTGGGTTCGTCGAGGATGTAGAGGGTGCGTCCCGAATCCGGACGCGCCAGCTCGGTGGCGAGCTTGATGCGCTGGGCCTCACCCCCGGAGAACGTGGTCGCGCTCTGGCCGAGGCGGATGTAGCCAAGGCCGACGTCGATCAGGGCCTTCAGGCTCCGCTCGATCTTCGGATAGGCCGAGAAGAGCGGATGGGCCTCCTCGACCGTGAGGTCGAGCACCTCGGAGATGTCGAGCCCCTTGTACTTCACCTCGAGGGTCTCGCGATTGTAGCGGCGTCCGCGGCACTGCTCGCAGGGGACGTAGACGTCCGGCAGGAAGTGCATCTCCATCTTGATCACGCCGTCGCCCTGGCAGGCCTCGCAGCGGCCGCCCTTGACGTTGAAGCTGAAGCGCCCGGGGCCGTAGCCGCGTTCGCGCGACATGCGGGTCTTGGCGAAGACGTCGCGGATCTGGGAGAAGACGCCCGTGTAGGTGGCCGGGTTCGATCTCGGCGTGCGGCCGATCGGGGACTGGTCGACCATGATCACCTTGTCGAAGGCCTGTTCGTTCTCGATCGAATCGAAGGGAAGCGGCTCGCTCTTGGCGCGGTTGAGCGCACGGGCGAGCTCGGCGTGGAGCGTGTCGATCACGAGGGTGGACTTGCCCGAGCCGGAGATGCCGGTGACGACCGTCATCAGGCCCACGGGGAAGCGGAAGTCGACGTCCTTGAGGTTGTGGCCGCGGGCCCCCTTCAGGGTCACCCAGCCCTCGGTGGGCCGTCCGGCGCGCAGGGGCGCCTCGAGGCGCCGCGTCCCGGAGAGGTACTGACCGGTGAGCGAGTCCGGATCGGCCATGATCTCCTCGGGCGTGCCCGTCGCGATGATCTCGCCGCCGTGTTCGCCCGCGCCCGGGCCGACGTCGACGACGTAGTCGGCCTCGCGGATCGTCTCCTCGTCGTGCTCGACGACGATGAGCGTGTTGCCGAGGTCGCGCAGGGCCTTGAGGGAGTTGATCAAGCGGGCGTTGTCGCGTTGATGGAGCCCGATGCTCGGCTCGTCGAGGACGTAGAGCACGCCCGTCAGACCCGAGCCGATCTGGCTTGCGAGCCGGATGCGCTGGCTCTCGCCCCCTGAAAGCGTGTCCGATCGGCGACCGAGGTTCAGGTAGCCCAGGCCCACGTTCTCGAGGAAGGTGAGGCGGGCCACGATCTCGTCGACGACCTTGCGGGCCACGAGTTCACGCGCCTCGGAGAATTCAAGCCCCATGAGGGCGGTGCGCAGTTCCGAAAGGCTCAGCGAATCGAGCTGGTCGATCGCGTAGCGCGCTTCGCCGTCGCCCACGAAGACGGAGAGGACGTCGGTCCTCAGCCGGCGTCCATGACAGACGGGGCACACGACGGGCGAGCGGAAGGACTTCAGGGCCTCCCTCATCGAATCGGTCGGATCGTCGTTCCAGGCGTCCTCGAGCTCGGTCATCACGCCAACGAAGGGCGGCGTCATGGCGCGGGTGCGCTCGTCGCCGTGGAGGACCACCTCGCGGACCTCCTCGGGAAGGCTCTGCCAGGGGACGTCGGGCGAGGCGCCGAGAAGGGAGAGGACCGCCTGCATGCGGGCGAACTTCCTCTGGCTCCTCTCGTCCCATCCGTGGACGGCCCCGAGCCGGATCGAAAGGCCGGGGGCCTTGACGACGTTGGCGACGTCGAAGGCCGAGGCCACGCCCGTGCCCTGGCATTCGGGACAGCACCCCTGGGGGCTGTTCGGGGAGAACATGGCGGGCTCGAGCTTGGGGAGCGTGTAGTCGCATTCGGGACACACGTAGCGGGTGCTCGCCACATAGTGCATGTCCCCGTCCATCTGGTCGACCATGACGCGGCCCCCGGAGAGGCCCGCGGCGCGCTCGACGCTGTCGGCGAGCCGCGTCCTCGCGGTCTCGTCGACCCGCAGACGGTCGACGATGAGGTCCACGTCGTGGGGGTGTCCGTCGTCAAGCGCCATCGGGGCATCGGGCGTGACGACCTCGCCGTCGACGCGGAAGCGGATGTAGCCCTCGGCGAAGGCCTTCTCGAAGACCTTCGTGAAGTCGCCCGTCTTCGAGCGGATCAGCGGGGCGCCGAGCAGGATCCTCTCGCCCTTCAGGAGATTGATGATGTTGTCGACGATCCTCGCCACGGAGTCCATCGTCAGGGCCTGCTTGTGGGCCGGGCAGTGGGGGACGCCCACGCGCGCAAAGAGGAGCCGCATGTAGTCGGTGATCTCGGTGGTGGTGCCCACGGTCGAACGGGGGTTGGAGTTCACGCCCTTCTGGTCGATCGCGATCGCCGGGGAGAGCCCCTCGACGGCGTCCACGTCGGGCCGGGGCATCAACTCGAGGAACTGCCTGGCATAGGCGGAGAGGCTCTCGACATAACGGCGCTGGCCCTCCGCGTAGAGGGTGTCGAATGCGAGCGAGCTCTTCCCGCTCCCGGAGAGGCCCGTGATCACGGTGAGCTTCTCCCTGGGGATCCTCAGGCTGACGTTCTTGAGGTTGTGCGTCCTGGCGCGGTGGATGACGATGTCTTGCATGGGTGTCCTGCGGGTCCTTAAGCGAAAAACCAACTAATAACTATAGACTTGAATCTCCCCTGAGAAAACCCGCATGTCCAAATTAATACCGAGCGACAACATGACGACATCCAGCACCGACGCACCCCAGCGGACTTCCATGACCCGGGACGAGCTCAAGTCGAGCGCCTCCCTGGCCGGGGTCTTCGCGATGCGCATGCTCGGCCTCTTCCTGATCCTGCCCGTGTTCGCGGTCTACGCCGAACACCTGCCGGGCGGGGACAGCGCCTTCCTCGTCGGTCTCACGATCGGCATCTACGGTCTCACCCAGAGCCTCTTCCAAATCCCCTTCGGCATCGCCAGCGACCGGCTCGGCCGGCGCCGCGTGATCGTCTTCGGCCTGATCATCTTCGCGCTGGGGAGCTTCCTCGCCGCCGCCTCGGGCACCATCTGGGGCGTCATGGCGGGCCGCGCCCTCCAGGGGGCGGGCGCCATTTCGGCGGCCGTCACCGCGCTGATCGCCGACTCGGTCCGTCCGGCCGTGATCACGCGCTCGATGGCCATGGTGGGCGCCTCGATCGGACTGATGTTCGCGCTGAGCCTCGTCATCGCACCGCCCCTGGCGACGCTCTTCGGCGTCGAGGGGCTCTTCACGATGACGGGCGTGCTCGCCCTGCTCGCGATCGGCGTCGTGGTGTTCCTCGTCCCGGGACGCCGCCACCGCGTCGACGAGCTCTCCGAACTCAAGGCCGTCCCCTTCGGCGAGGTCTTCCGCGACCCCGCGCTCCTGAGGCTCAACCTGGGCGTCTTCACGCTCCACGCCGTGCAGATGGCGCTCTTCGTCGTCGTCCCGCCGCGCCTCGTCGAGATGGGCCTGCCGGTGACCTCCCACTGGGAGATCTACCTGCCCGCGGTCCTGATCGCCTTCGCCGTGATGGTCAAGCCGATCATCTGGGCCGAACGCCGCCACCGCGTGACCGCGCTTCTGCGCACCGCCGCCGGCATCCTCGTGGCGACCTTCCTCCTCTTCACGTACCTGATGCACTCGGTCTGGGAGATCAGCTTCCTCATGACGCTCTTCTTCATCGGGTTCAACCTGATGGAGGCCACGCTCCCCGGCCTCGTCTCGCGTTTCGCGCCCCCGTCGGCGAAGGGACTCGCCCTCGGAATCTACAACACCACGCAGAGCCTCGGGCTCTTCGCGGGCGGTGCCCTCGGGGGTCTCCTCTCCCAGCATTTTTCCGCCCAGAGCGTATTTTTGACCGCAGGCTTTGCTATGCTTATATGGCTGTTCGCCTCTCGAGGGCTGCGCGAATTCCACTCGGAATCCGCGGACTCCATCAAGGCAGCGAGCTAAGGACAATACGCACAACGATCATCAATTTTTCAAGAGAGATATATGGCTTCCGTCAACAAAGTAATCCTCGTGGGCAACCTCGGCCGCGACCCCGAAAAAGTCGAATTCGGCTCCAACGGCGGCGTGCTCTGCAACCTCAGCCTCGCCACGTCCCGCCGCTACAACGACCGCAACGGCCAGCAGGTCGAAGAGACCGAATGGCACCGCGTCGTGCTCTTCGGGCGCACCGCTGAAATCGCCGTCCAGTACCTGCGCAAGGGCAGCCAGGCCTACATCGAAGGCCGCATCCGCACCCGCAAGTACACCGACAAGGAAGGCATCGAGCGCTACTCGACCGAAATCGTCGGCGAAACGCTCCAGCTGCTCGACCGCCGCGGCGACGACCGTCAGAACATCGACGACGGCTTCACGAGCGCCCCGCGCACGCGTCCCCAGCCGCAGCGCCAGGCCGCCCCGGCTCCCGCCCAGAGCGCCCCGGACTCCATCGACACCCTCGAGGAGGACGTTCCGTTCTAATGGAGCGCCGCGCCCCTGACCGGGCACGCTGAAAACTGAATTGAAGAAGGGCCCCGGAGGATGATTCCTCCGGGGCCCTTCCCCTTTGTGGGTTTGCGGCTTCGTGGTTCCGCGCTTTCGTGCGCTCAGACGGTCATTCGTGCCTGACGGCCTCGATCGGGTCGAGCCTCGCGGCGCGGCGCGCCGGGAAGTAGCCGAAGACGACGCCCGTCAGGGCGGCCACCGTGAAGGAGATGACGTTGATCTTCAGGTCGAAGATGTAGTTCACCCCCATGTAGTGGGCGAGGCCCTGGGAGGCCGCAAAGGCGATCAGAAGGCCGATCAGTCCGCCCAGGCACCCGAGCATCAGCGACTCGATCAAGAACTGCATCATCACCTCGTGCGCCCTCGCCCCGATGGCGAGGCGGATGCCGATCTCGCGGGTGCGTTCGGTCACCGAAACGAGCATGATGTTCATGATCCCGATGCCGCCCACGATGAGGCTCACGGCGGCCACGGCGGCGAGCAACGCCGTCATGACCTTGGTCGTGGCGCCGACCTTCTGGGCGATCTCGGCCGTGTCGAGGATCTGGAAGTTGTCGTCGTCCCCGCTCGAGAGGTTGCGGCGCTCACGCATGAGCTTGGTGACGGCCGACTTCAGGCGGTCGCGGTCGCTCTCGGGGTTGATCGAGAGCAGGAGCGCGGAGATGCGGGTCGAACCGAGGATGCGGCGCTGGACCGTGGCGAGCGGCATGACGACGAGGTCGTCCTGGTCGCCGCCCATGGCGGCCGTGCCCTTGCCCTTGAGCAGCCCGACCACGCGGCAGGAGAAGCCGCCCACGCGCAGGAGCCGCCCGATCACGGGCGCGTTCTCGCCGTAGAGCTCCTTCTGGATCGTCGTGCCGATCACGCACACGGCGCTCCCGGCGGTGATCTCGCCCTCGTCGAAGGGACGTCCCTCGGCGAAGTCGCGGTTGTCGATCCTGAAGTAGTCGTTGTTGGTGCCCACGACGCGGGTCTGCCAGTTGTTCCCCTCGGCGATGATCGTCAGGGTCTTGGCGGCCTGCGGGGCCACCGACTCGACGCCGGCGATCTGCGACTTGAGCATGTGGGCGTCGTCGGGCTTGAAGCTCGGGGCGCCCACCATCTGGCCGGGCCCGAGGCGCAGGCCCGGACGGAGCATGAGCTGGTTGTTGCCGAAGGACTCGATCTGCTCGCGCACCGACTGGGTCACGCCGTTGCCGACCGTGACCATGGTGATCACGCTCGCCACGCCGATGACGACGCCGAGCACGGTGAGGAGGCTCCTCAGGGGGTTCCTCAGGATCTGGCGGATCGCCAGGTGGAATGCGTTGAGGATCATCGTGCCTGCCTCCTGTCGTCGGAGATGAGGAGCCCGTCCTTGAACATGAGGTGGCGCGAGGCGTACTCGGCCATCTCGGGCTCGTGGGTGACGAGCACGATCGAGATGCCCTCCTCGCGGTTCAGGTCACGGAGGAGTTCGAGGATCTCGACGCTCCGGGCCGAGTCGAGGCTGCCGGTGGGTTCGTCGGCGAGGAGCACCTTGGGGTTGCAGACGATCGCGCGGGCGATCGCCACGCGCTGCTGCTGGCCGCCCGAGAGTTCCGCGGGTGTGTGGCGCTCCCATTCGGCGAGTCCGACGCGCGCGAGTGCGGCGCGGGAGCGCTCGATGCGCTCGGCCTTGGGAACTCCCCGGTAGATGAGCGGGAGCTCCACGTTCTCGAGGGCGGTCGTCCTCGCCAGGAGGTTGAAGCCCTGGAAGACGAAGCCGAAGTAGTAGCGGCGCAGGAGCGCGCGCTGGTCCCCGTCGAGCTTCTCGACGTGCACCCCGTTGAAGAGGTAGCTCCCGGAACTCGGGCGGTCGAGCGTGCCGATGATGTTCATCGTCGTCGACTTCCCGGAGCCCGAGGCCCCCATGATGGCCACGAATTCGCCCTCGTCGATCGTGAAGTCGATCCCCTTGAGCGCTTCGAAGGAGGCCTTGCCCACGCCGAACCGCTTCCTGACGTCGCGGAATTCGATGAGCGGGCGGCCTTTGGTGGTGTCAGTCATCCGTTTCTCCCGGGCCTCACTTCGCGGAGCCCTTCTTCTTCTGGTCGATCACGACCTCGTCGCCGGCCTTCAGGTCGCCCGTGAGGACGGCCGACTCGACGCCGTTGTTGAGGCCCGTGGTGACCCGGACGCGTTCGGGCACGCCGCCGCGCATCACGTAGAGCGTGCGCACGGTCTCGCCGTGGACGACGACGTCCTTCTTGTGCTTCTGCACTTCGGTGCGGTGCGGAGGACCGGCCTTGATCTTCACCTTGGCCTGGCCCGTCTTCTGAGCGGGCGGCTCGTAGCGGAAGGCCGAGTTCGGGACGACGAGCGCGTCGTCCTCGTGGCCCGTGGCGATCGTCGTCGAGGCGGTCATGCCGGGCCTGAGCAGCTTGTCCTTGTTGTTGACGGTGAGGTAGGCCGTGTATGTGACGACGTTGCCGTTCCTCGTGGCGCCGAAGGCCACCTTCGTGAGGTCGGCCTTGAAGCGTTCGTTCGGATAGGAGCTCACCGTGAAGTACGAGGGCTGGCCGGGTTTGACGACGCCGATGTCGGCCTCGTCGACGGCCACTTCGAGTTCAAGCTCGGAGAGGTCGCTGGCGAGCTCGAGGAGCTCGACGGCCTGCAGGCTCGCGGCCACGGCGTAGCCGGGCTCGACCGAGCGCTTGAGCACGACGCCGTCGATCGGCGAGCGGATGAGCGTCTTGCCGAGGTCGGTCCTCGCCATGTCGAGCGAGGCCTTGGCGCTCTGGATCGAGGCGCGGGCCACCGAGAGCGTGGCGCCGGCGGTCTTCACGAGCGCCTTCTGGGCGTCCATCTCGTGCGCCGAGGGCAGGCGTCTGTTGCTGGTGCGGCGCCGTTCCTCGTCGCGGTTCACTTTGGTCCGGCCCTCGT
>CAJMRV010000074.1 GCA_905215795.1 uncultured bacterium
CGAGCTTGCCGAGAACAACCGAGATCTCCTCCTCGGTGGGAGGGAAGACGGGGCCGGCGATCTTCGTGAAGAAGCGCCTGAAGTACTCGCGCTTCTCCTCGTCGCTGCCGAAGCGCTGGGCGCCGAAGAGGAGCGAGGCGACCACCGAGACGTTCCCGAAGCCGGTGAAGAAGTTCCCCGAGGCCGACGAAAGCGAGCAGAGCGTCGCGACGCGGTTCGGGCACTGCATGGCCAGGCTCTGGGCGATCATCCCGCCCATCGAGGCGCCGAGCACGTGGGCGCGGCGCACGCCGAGCTCGTTGAGGACGCGTTCGATGTCGAAAGCCATGTCCTCGAGGGCGTAGACGTTCTGGACCTTCATGCGCAGGGCCGAGCGCACGACCGCCGAGAGGATCTCCCGGGTGTGCGGCTTCACCTCGTCGAAGCGGGTGCTCCGCCCACTGTCCCGGTTGTCGATCGTGACGACCTGGAATCCCTTCCGGACGAGCGAGACGATGAAGGATTTGGGCCACAATGAACTCGACATACCCAAACCCATAACCAATACAATAACGGGAGCATCTGCATCGCCGTAACGGGCGTAGGCGTAATCGAACTTGTTGTATCTCAGTATCGACATCTCCATTGGCCTTCTCCTGGGAATGCAGCGCCTTTCCGTTTCAATTCAAGACTGAAAAGAAAACATCTGCCATGAAAATCGTTTTTGCGGGCACGCCCGACTTCGCCGCCAAGGCTTTGGAAAAACTCATCGAGGCGGGGCACGAGATCGCCTGCGTGCTCACGCAGCCGGACCGTCCGAGCGGGCGCGGCATGAAGCTCACCGCCTCGCCCGTGAAGTCGCTCGCCCTTGAAAACAATATACCAGTGCTCACGCCCGTGACACTGAGTTTCAAGAAGGCCCCCGAGGAAAGCGAGAGGATCCTCGCCGAGCTCGAGGCGACCGGCGCCGACGTCTTCGTCGTGGCGGCCTACGGCCTGATCCTTCCCGTGAGGTTCCTCGAATTCGCCCGCGGCGTCGGTGTCGACGGCGACATCCGCGCGATCAACATCCACGCGAGCCTGCTGCCGCGCTGGCGCGGCGCCGCGCCGATCGCCCGCGCGATCGAATCCGGCGACGCCACGACGGGTGTGACCCTCATGAAGATGGAGGCGGGCCTGGACACCGGCCCCATGATCGTCAAGGCCGAACGCCCGATCCTGCCCGGACACACCCACGCCACGCTCACCGATGAAATGGCGGAGCTCGGCGCCGAGCTCCTCGTCGAGGCGCTCTCGCACCCGGACACGCTCACCTGGGAGGCCCAGCCCGAGGAAGGCGTCACCTACGCCGAGAAGCTCCTCAAGACGGAGGCCCCGATCGACTGGAACCGTCCGGCCGCGGCCGTCGCCCGCCGCATCATGGCGTTCAATCCGTTCCCGGGGAGCACCTTCGAGAAGGACGGCCTCACCATGAAGGTCTGGCTCGCCCACGCCGTCGAGGGCGAAGGCCGCCCCGGCGAGGTGATCCGCGTCACCCGCGACGAACTCGTCGTCGCCTGCGCCGAAGGCGCCGTGAGCCTCACCGAACTGCAGCGTCCCGGCAAGCGCCGCATGGACGTGGCCTCGTTCCTGCAGAGCACCCGTTTTGAAGAAGGGGAGGACCTCTGATGACCGACGCAAAACCCAAGCAGCTCTCCCTGGGGACCATCCTCAAGGCCTGCGCCTCCGCACAGTGGCGCTTCAACCGCGGCATGTCGATCAACTCCACGCTCGGGCCCGCCCTGGGCGCCCTCGATCCGGCGAGCCGCGCCACGGCCCAGGCCATCGTCTATGAGAGCCTGCGCCGCCACGCCTTCATCAACCTCGTGATCGAGCGGTGCGCCCGCAACGAACCCACGATCGAAGTGCGCTCCCTCCTCGAGGTGTCGCTCGCCGCGCTCATGATGCGCTTCTCCGACTTCACCGTCGTCTCCCAGGCCGTCGAGGCCGCCAAGAGCGTGCCCGCGACCGCCAAGGCCGCCGGCTTCATCAACGCCGTGCTCCGCAACTTCCTGCGCCGCCGCGAGGAGTTCGAAAAGGAGGCCGCCGAGGATCCCGAGGTCCGCTACAACGCGCCCTCCTGGTGGATCGACAAGGTGCGCCGCGCGCTCCCCGATGACGCCGAACAGGTGCTCACGAGCGCCCTCGAACCGCCGCCCATGACGATCCGCGTGAACCGCCGTCAAACGACGCCCGAGAAGTACCTCGCCGAACTCGCCGCCGCCGGCGTCGAGGCCGTGCAGGTGGGTCCCGACGCGCTCCGCATCGTCGACCCGGTCCCCGTCGAACGCCTCCCGGGGTTTTCCGAAGGGAAGTGCTCGGTCCAGGACGCGGGCACCCAGCTCGCCGCCCACCTGCTCCCCGTCGCCCCCGGCGCACGGGTGCTCGACGCCTGCGCGGCGCCGGGCGGCAAGACCTGCCACCTCCTCGAACTCAACGACTGCAGGATGACCGCACTTGAGATCGACCCGAGGCGCGCCGCGAAGATCCGCGAGAACCTCGAGCGCCTCGGCCTCGAGGCGAAGCTCGTCGTCTCCGACGCCCTCGAGACGGAGAAGTGGTGGGACGGAGAACCCTTCGACGCGATCCTGCTCGACGCCCCGTGCTCGGCGAGCGGCGTCGTGCGCCGCCAGCCCGACACGCCGTGGCTGCGCCGCCCCTCGGACATGAAGCAGCTCGCCCGCCTCCAGAAGGCGCTCCTCGAGACGATGTGGGGCACCCTCAGGAAGGGCGGACACCTCCTTTACGCGACCTGCTCGATCTTCCCCGAGGAAGGCCGGGACCAGGTCCGGGCCTTTCTTGCAGCGCATCCCGAGGCCCGTCCGGTTGGAATGCCCGGAGCAAAGCAGGGTATGATGGTCCTGGTTCCCGAAGAATCGGAATGGACCCCGGGCGAGTGCGTCCCGGGCGTTCACGACGGCTTCTTCTACGCTTTGTTGAAAAAGGAATGACGTGACCATGCCGATGCGTTTCCGCCGCCGACTCCTCCTCTTATCAGGGCTGATCCTCATCGGCCTCGGGGGAGCTGTTGCGCCCGTCGCCCAGGCTGAAGAGGCCACGCTCATGGACGCCTCGCTCTCGCTGAGCGAAGCCGGCGGGAACCCCGGCCTGTTCGCGTCGACCTCCTACGAGTTCGACCTGCCCGACACCCTCAAGAACGCCCTGAGGCGCGGCATCGCGCTCTACTTCGTGCAGGAGGTGAGGATCGAGAAGAACCGCTGGTACTGGTTCGACAAGAAGATCCTCGACGCCCGCTACGTGCTCAGGCTCTCGTTCAACCCGATCACGAGGCGCTACCGCCTCTCCTACAAGGGGCTCTCCACCGAGTTCGACGCGCTCGAACAGGTGCTCCCCTTCATCAAGAGCATCCGCCACTGGCGCATCGCCGACTACAACCCCCTTGAGAACGCCGAGGACTACACCGTCCAGACGCGCTTCTACCTCGACACGGCCCGGCTGCCCAAGCCCATGCAGGTCACGAGCGCCGGCCGCGAGGACTGGACCGTCTCGAGCGACTGGTATCCGATCACGATCCCGCGCGAGATCGCCGATCGCTAAGGGGGGAACGACATGCCCAAATGGCTCCGCTACGGCATCGTCATCGGAATCGCGCTCGGCGTGATCGCCCTCTTCGGACTGGTGATCTCCAGCTCCGACACGAAGCTGTTCGACCGCTACTTCTCGATCCTGCTCTTCCTCAACATCGGCATGGCCGCCGTGCTCGGCATGGTCGTGCTCACGCTCGTCGTGCGGCTGATCCGCCGCGTGCGCCAGAAGATCTACGGCACGCGCATGACGGCGAGCCTGGCCCTCATGACCGCCCTGATCGGCATGATTCCGGCCACCACGATCTATCTGCTCTCCACCGAGATCGTCGGACGCTCGATCGACTCCTGGTTCGACCAGCGCGTCGAAGGGGCCCTCGACTCGGGCGTGACGATCACCCGGGGGATCCTCCTCAACCTGCAGAAGCGGGCCCGCGAGGACGCCGACCGCATCGCCGCGTCGCTCTCGAAGACGCCCCCGACGCTGATCCTCTCGGAACTCCTCAAGCAGGTCGACACCAAGCCCGGGCTCGAGGCCGTGGTCTTCGACGGCAACGGCACCGCCGTGGCCTCCGCGGGCTCCAAGATCAACGCGCTGCTCCCGGACATGCCCACGCCCATGCAGATCCAGTCCGTGGCCACGACCGGACACTACAGCGCCGTGGACGGCGAGTCCTTCGACTCCTCGGAGGCCGCCCGCAATGAAAAGAACACCCTGAAGATCCGCGTGATCGTCCCAATCCACAGCATCGCCGAGGACATGGCCCCGAGCCACCTCAACCAGGGCCTGCTCGCCGGCATCGGACCGACCCGCCGCGCCCTGTACCTGCAGCTCATCCAGCCCGTGCCCGACTCGATCGCCAAGAACGCCGTGCATCTCGTCGAGGGCTACCGCGAGTACCAGGAGATGATGCTGAGCCGCTCCTCGCTGAGGCGCCTCTACAAGCTCACCCTGACGCTCACGCTCCTCCTGACGGTCTTCGCGAGCATCACCGCCGCGCTCTCGTTTGCGAAGAAGACGACCGAGCCGGTGCTCCAGCTCGCCCGCGGCACCCGGAGGGTCGCCAACGGCGAGTTCGCGCCCATCAAGGAGTTCTCCGGCAACGGGGAGATCAACGAGCTCACGCGCTCCTTCAACACCATGATCAAGGAGCTCAAGGAGGCCCGCACCAACCTCGAGTTCCAGCGCCAGAAGTCCGACCAGGCCCAGGCGTTCCTCGCCAAGGTGCTCACGAGCATCTCCTCGGGCGTGATGGTCCTCGACCGCGACGGACGCCTGCTCTCGTTCAACGAGGCCGCCAAGCGCATCCTCGACGACCGGGACCTCGCCGACGGGGAGCTCCTCTCCTCGTACGAACCGGAGTTCGCCGCGTTCCTCAACTCGCGCCGCGAGAAGATGAGCGAGGAGGACGAGTCCTACAAGGCCGAGTACACGATCGAGCACGACGAGAAGACCACGCCGCTCTACATCCAGGGCACGCCCATGAAGATCGGCGGGGAGACCGCCATCGTGGTGGTCTTCGACGACCTCACGCAGCTCATCCGCGCCCAGCGCGCCACCGCCTGGGGTGAAGTGGCACGCCGCCTCGCCCACGAGATCAAGAACCCGCTCACGCCGATCCGCCTCGCCGCGGAGCGGCTCGAATGGAAGCTCTCCAAGCGCCTCACCGACGAGGACGACAAGGCCCTCGTCAAGAAAACGACCTCGACGATCGTCATGCAGGTGGACGCGCTCACCCAGATGGTCAACGACTTCAGGGAGTACGCGAAGCTGCCCGACGCGAAGCTGCGCGCCCTCAACCTCAACGAATTCATCGAGGCCACCGTGGCCCTCTACCACGACGCCGGACTCGACGTCCGGCTCGAACTCGACCCGCACGCCCCGTCGATACTCGGGGACCGCGGCCAGCTCCGCCAGATCTTCCACAACCTGATCTCCAACAGCCTGGAGGCGGGAGGGAGGATCGGCGACGTACGCGTGACCATCCGCACGAAGACCGTGGCGGGCATCAACCAACCGTCGACCCCGTCCGCTGTTAAACTTTCCATCATGGACAACGGACCGGGCTTCGGTGAAAAAGTCCTTTCCTCAGCCTTCGAGCCCTACGTGACCACCAAGCCGACCGGCAGCGGCCTCGGCCTGCCCATGGTCAAGAAGATCCTCGACGAGCACGACGCGGACATCCGCCTCGAGAACATGACCGACCCGGAGACGGGCGAGGTTCTCGGCGCGCTGGTGAGCATCGTGTTCAAGGCCGCCGGCACGACCGCCGGCGGGGCTCCGGAGGAAGACGGACCGAACCAAGAAAGAGAGTGATATGAAAAAGGTTTTAGTTGTAGACGACGAACTCGGCATCCGGAATCTGCTCTCGGAGATCCTGGAGGAGGAAGGCTACGCCGTCCTCACGGCTGAAGACGCCGCCCAGGCCCGTGAAATCGTCCGCACGGACAAGGTCGACCTGATCCTGCTGGACATCTGGATGCCCGACACGGACGGCGTGACGCTCCTCAAGGAGTTCGGCGCCAACCACCTGCTGCGCTGCCCCGTCATCATGATGAGCGGGCACGGCACGATCGAGACCGCGATCGAGGCCACGCGCTTCGGCGCCGTGGACTTCCTCGAAAAGCCGATCGCCCTCAAGAAGCTCCTCGAGGCCTGCGAGAAGGCCATCAGCGAGTGGGACTACGAGGCCTGCGCCCGCAACACCCCGATCGGGAAGGGACGCCTGCAGATCGAGCAGGAACTGCGTGAACGCCGTGAGCGCGAACGCCTCGAACAGGAGCGCAACGCCCAGGCGAGGCCTGGCGAGCGGTGCGTCTTCAAGCTCAACGCCGACCGTCCGGAAGGCCCCTACACCGTCGACATCGACGGCTTCGACGTCACCACCGAGGACCCGCTCCCGGTGCTCGACATCGCGCCGCTCTCGCTCACGATCGACTTCAACCAGCCCTTCCGCGACTTCCGCGACGCCATGGAGCGCGCCTACCTGCTCAACGTCCTCAGGAAGAAGAACGGCTCGGTGATCGAGCTGAGCCGCCATGCCCACCTCGAACGCACGCACCTCTACAGGAAGCTCAAGAGCCTGGACATCGACCCCAATGAATGCTCGCACCTGGCCATCAGGGAAGCCGGGCAGAACTGAACATCCGACCGGACGACCGAAACATGAAAATCCTGATCGTGGGAGCCGGACGCATCGGCAGCTCCATCGCCGAGAGCCTGGTTTCCGAAGCCAACGACATCACGATCGTCGACATGAGCCCGACGCAGCTCGCGAAGTTGAAGAACTTCGACCTGCAGTGCGTCGCCGGCAACGCGACGAGCCCCGAAGTGCTCAAGAACGCCGGGGCCGCCGACTCCGACATGCTCATCGCCGTGACGAGCAGCGACGAGACGAACCTCGTCGTCTCGCTGCTCTGCGCGCGCCTGTTCAACATCCCGACGCGCATCGCGCGCGTCAGGAACAGCGAGCTCCGCAACTACCCGCGCATCCTCAAGGAGGAGGGCTTCCAGGCCACCTCGATCATCTGGCCGGAGCTCGCGGTCGTCAACTACCTCGCCAAGCTCGTCGAATTCCCCGCGGCCCTTCAGGTCCAGGAGTTCGGCAACGGTCGCGCGAGCCTCGTGGCCGTGCGCGCCCGCGCGGGCGGCCCTCTCGTCGGACGCCCCGTACGGGACCTTTACACGCACCTGCCCGACGTACCGGCACGCATCGTGGCGCTCTTCCGAAGGAATGAACGCATGATGCTCTCGTCCTCGCTCATCATCGAGGCGGGCGACGAGGTGATCAGCCTCTGCGACTCCCGCTTCGCCGCCAAGGTGATGAACGAGTTCCGACGCGAGGAGGACTCCGTCAAGAACATCGTCATCGCCGGCCGCCACAACCTGATCGACGCGCTCACCGACAAACTCCAGAACGACACGAACAAGACCTACAACATCACGATCCTCGAGTCCGACGACGTGACCGCCCAGTCGCTCGCCGACAAGTTCAGCCCGAAGGTGACCCTCATCCACGGCGACTTCACCTCCGAGGAGTCCCTCAAGGAGGCCCGCGTCGAGACCTGCGACCTCTTCATCGCGGTGAGCGAGGACGACGAGAACAACATCCTCGCCTCGCTCCTTGCAAAGCGCATGGGCGCCCAGAAGACAATCGCCCTGATCAACCGCAAGGCCTACGGCGACCTCATGCAGGGCAGCCAGATCGACGTGACGCTCTCGACCACGACGGCCACCCTCGGGGAGCTGATCCGCTACGTGCGCCGCGGCGACATCGCCGCCGCCTACAGCCTGCGCCGCGGCGTGGCCGAAGCGCTCGAGATCGTCGCCCACGGCGACTCCAAGAGCTCCAAGGTGGTGGGCAGGAAGATCAAGGACATCCGCATGCCCATGGGCTGCACGATCGGCGCCGTGATCCGCATCACCAACGACGACGCGCAGGTGCTCATGGGAAGCAAGGACCTCGAGATCGAGGCCGAGGACCACGTGATCGTCTTCGTGCCCAACAAACGCCAGATCCACGAGATCGAGAAGCTCTTCGCGGTGGACGTGGGGTTCTTCTGACATGCGCAACACCCTCCGCTTCCTCATCCTCCCGGTCCTCAACGCCGCCGGCCCCGCCTACGTCTGGCTCGGCCTGGCGATGCTCGCGCCGCTCGCGGTGTCGCTCATCTACAAGGACGGGATGCAGAACGGGTTCTACGTGGGGATCCTCGTGTCGATGCTGCTCGGCTTCGGCCTGACGTTCTCGACGAGCCGCTACAAGCGTGAGCTCCGTGCCCAGCACGGGTTCCTGCTCGTGACGATGATCTGGGCGACGCTCCCCCTGATCAGCACGAT
>CAJMRV010000075.1 GCA_905215795.1 uncultured bacterium
GACGGCGGAGGGACGGACCGGCCCGCGGCCGTCTCCCTCCGTGATCCTGACCGTCCAATTCTAGCCGTCTTTTCCTCCCGGAGGTGGAGCCGCCGTCCGCTTTCGGACGGCCCCGCCCGACGCGGCGGTTAAAATAGAGTCCCGCCCCGGGCGTCGAGCCCCTCCGTTTCCGGAGGCGCGGCTCCGTCCGCCGGCACATACGCAACATCAGAACAGAATTCCAAATAAAGTCCGAAGCATGAACAACAGTGCCCTTTTCAACGCGTTCGCCAAAGTCAAGTCCGAAGTGGAGGAGGCCGTCAGCGCTCGTCGCGAGCGCGACGAGAAGGAACGCCTCCGTGAGGAGAAGGCCCGCATCGAGGCCAAGCGTGAGGCTCGCGAGAAGGAACGCCGCGCATATCTGAAGAAGGCCGAGGAAGCCGAAAAGGCGCTCGAGGCGGAACGCGCCCGGGCTGAACGCCGCCGCGAGGCGGCGAAGGCCGCCTCCACCTCCTCGGATTCTTCCGACCGTGAATCCCCGGCCCGCGGCGGCCGTCGTGACGGCGGCGCCGGAGAACGGGGCCGAAAGCCCGCCCGCGGCCGCGGCGACGGACGTCGGGAGCAGAACCGAGACGCCGCCGGGGGACGAAACGGCCGTGGTGCTCGTGGTGCCCGCGGCGGTCGTGACGCCCGTGATGTCCGCTCGGAGCGCGGCGGCAGGTCCGCCGGCAAGGCCGCCGGTCTGGGCGCCCTCAAGGAGGCAGTGCGTGAACGCGAGTCCCGCCGTCCCTGGATCGAGCGCCGCAATCCCATCCCGCCCTTCAAGCTCATGGCCGGACTGCCCGTTTCCGAACGCGGCGACGAGCTCGTCCGCATGATCCGCGAGAACCAGGTCTCGATCGTCTGCGGCGAGACCGGCTCGGGCAAGACCACCCAGCTCCCGAAGATCGCCCTCATGGCGGGCTGCGGCACGAAGGGGCGCATCGCCCACACGCAGCCGCGCCGCATCGCCGCGAGCTCGATCGCCAAGCGCATCGCCGAGGAGATGAAGACGCCCCTCGGCGAGGTCGTGGGCTACAAGGTCCGCTTCAGTGACCACACCGAGCCCGGCGCCACCATCAAGCTGATGACCGACGGCATCCTGCTCGCCGAGACCCAGACCGACCCGCTGCTGCGCGCCTACGACACGATCATCATCGACGAGGCGCACGAACGCTCGATCAACATCGACTTCCTGCTCGGCTACCTCAAGCGCCTGATCCTCAAGCGTCCCGAACTCAAGGTGATCATCACCTCGGCGACGATCGACGCGGAGCGCTTCTCCGAACACTTCACCACCGCCGCCGGCCCCGCACCGATCGCGATGGTCTCCGGGCGAACCTATCCCGTTGAAATCCGTTACCGGCCCCTCGAGGACGTCGACGACAGCGACGACGCCACGCTGCTCGACGCCATCGACCGTGCGGTCGACGAGCTTGAAAGGACCGGCCGCGGCGACATCCTCGTCTTCCTCCCGGGCGAACGGGAGATCCGCGAGGCCGCCGACCAGCTCAGAAAGACGCGTAATCCCCGCACGACCGAGGTGCTCCCGCTCTTCGCGCGCCTGAGCGCCGCCGAACAGGAGCGCGTCTTCAAGCCGGGCGCCCTGCGCCGCATCGTCCTCGCGACGAACGTCGCCGAAACCTCCATCACGGTCCCCGGCATCCGCTTCGTCGTCGACACGGGCCTGGCCCGCGTCAACCGCTATTCCTACCGGAACAAGGTCGAGCAGCTCCACATCGAGCCGATCAGCCAGGCCGCCGCCAATCAGCGCGCGGGCCGCTGCGGCCGCACGGCCGACGGCGTGTGCATCCGCCTTTATTCCGAAGAGGACTTCGCCCGCCGTCCCGAGTTCACCGATCCGGAGATCCTCCGCTCGAACCTCGCGGGCGTCATCCTGCGCGCCACCGCCCTCAAGCTGGGCGACGTGCGCGAGTTCCCGTTCGTCTCCGCCCCGCCGCCCAAGGCCTTCGCCGACGGCTTCGCGCTCCTGCGCGAGCTCGACGCACTCGACGACGACGGACGCCTCACCCGCATCGGCCGCGAGATCTCCCGCCTGCCCGTGGACCCGCGCTTCGCGCGCATGCTCCTCGCCGGTCATGAGCGCGACGCGCTCCGCGAGCTCCTCGTGATCTGCTCGGGCCTGAGCATCCAGGATCCGCGCGAACGGCCGCAGGAACGCCAGCAGGCCGCCGACGAGGCCCACAAGGTCTTCTCGGACAAGGAATCCGACTTCATGAGCTATCTCAAGCTCTGGAAGTGGGTTGAGGACGCTTTCCGCAACAAGGAGAGCAACAGGAAGCTCGAACAGCGCCTCCACCAGCACTTCCTCTCCGTGAAGCGCCTGCGCGAATGGCGCGAGGTCTACCGCCAGCTCGAACGCATGGTGGGCGAGCTCGACTGGCGCATCAACACCGCGGAGGCCAACTCCGAGGCGATCCACCGCTCGCTCCTGGCGGGCCTGCTCGGCAACATCGGCTCCAAGGCGGTCAACTCCGACTTCAAGGCGCCGCCCTACAATGGTGCGCGCGGCATCAAGTTCTGGCTGTGGCCGGGCTCCGTGCGCGCGAAGAAGGGTGGACGCTGGATCATGGCGGCCGAGCTCATCGACACGCAGCGCCTCTATGCACGCGAGGTCGCAGAAATCCAGCCCGAATGGATCGAGGCGGAGGCGGGCACGCTCATCAAGAAGCACCGCTCCGACCCGCACTGGGAGAAGCGCCGCGGTGAAGTGGTCGCCTCCGAGAAGGGGCCCCTCTACGGGCTCACCGTCTATCAGGGCCGTTCCGTGGGACTTGCGCCCCACGACCCGGCGCTCGCCCGAGAGATCTTCATCCGCCAGGCGCTCGTCGAGGAGGACCTCGACATCGAGCCCTCCTTCTACAAGAAGAACCGCAGGTTGATCGCCCAGATCGAGGAGCTTGAACACAAGACGCGCCGTCCCGACGTGCTCGTCGACGACGAGCTGCTCTTCGCCTTCTACGACGAGAGGCTCCCCGCGGACGTCTGCTCGAGCGTGACCCTTAAGACCTACCTGAAGGCCAACCCCGGGGCTGAACGCGCCGGCGCCGAGAAGTCGCTCGTGATGACGCGGGAGGATCTGATGCGCCATGACGCGGGCAACGTGCTCGACATCTTCCCGAAGAACCTCACCCAGGGCGGCGTCACCATGGAGCTCGGCTACCACTTCGAACCGGGCAGCCCGCGCGACGGCGTCACCATGACGGTGCCGCTCTACGCGCTCAACCAGGTCGACGCCGTGGCCGCCGAATGGCTTGTCCTCGGCATGGTCAAGGAGAAGTGCGCCGCGCTCATCAAGTCGCTCCCGCAGAAGATCCGCCGCCACCTCATTCCGCTCCAGGCCTACGCCGAGGGGTTCTATTCACGCGTCTACGCCTCGCCCCGTCCCGGGACGGGCTTCCTCGAGGTGCTCTCCGAGGACATCCGCACGCAGACGGGCGTGGAGTGCTATCCCAAGGACTTCAAGGTCGAGCAGCTCCCGCCGCACCTCCTGATGAACTTCAAGGTGGTCGACGACCGCGGCATCCAGATCGGGATGAGCCGCAGCCTCGCCGAACTCAAGGCGGAGTTCCGCCAGGAGGCGAGCGAGAGCTTCCAGGCCGTCGCCTCCCACGAGGGGGCGCTCGAGGCCGCGGGCGACGAGCTCATCTCGGGCTGGACCTTCGGCGAGCTTCCAGAGCTCCTCGAGATCAAGCGGGGCGGCCAGACCCTGATCGGTCATCCGGCCCTCGTCGACGTCGGCACGGGGTGCCGTCTCGAGGTGTTCGACGACCCCGAGGAGGCCCATGAGAAACACATGAAGGGGCTCATGCGCCTCTTCAAGATCGCTCTGAAGGAGCAGGTCCGCTACATCGAGCGCGAACTCCGCGACGTCGGCCGCCTGCAGATGCAGGTCGCCGCCGTGCCCGCCCTCGGGAAGCGCTTCGACTCCACCGACGGCTTGATCGAGGAGATCGTGGACGCCACGCTGACGGCGAGCGCGCTCGTGCAGCCCCTGCCGGTCGATGCCGAAAGCTTCAGCGAACGCCGCGAGGAGACCAAGGCGAGGATCGTCCTCGTGAGCGGCGAGCTCCACAGGCTCCTCAAGGAGATCGCCGAGGCCGCCTCCCCGATCCCCTCCAAGCTCAAGAAGCTCGACGGGGAGCCGATCGCACGCGACGTCACGGCCCAGCTCGAGAGCCTCTTCCCGCCGCACTTCTTCGTGAAGGTGCCCCTCGAGCAGCTCCGCCACTATCCGCGCTACCTCAAGGCGGTGGACTGGCGCCTGGACCGCTACCGCGACGCGCCGGAGCGCGACCGCGAGCACCAGGGCGCGATCGAGCGCCTGATGGCCCCCTACTGGAGGAAGCTCTCCTCGAGGAAGGGCCGCTACGACGCCAACCTCGAACGCTTCTTCTGGATGGTCCAGGAGCTGCGCGTCTCGCTCTTCGCTCAGAAGCTGCGCACGCCGATGCCGGTCAGTGTGAAACGACTTGAACGCGTCTGGCAGACCATCGAGCGGATGTAGAGCGGCGCTCCGGTTACTGCGTCAAGAACTCCGGGCGGGTCGGGATTTACCCTGAATTAACACATTTTGTTACATTTGACGGCCTCCCCTGTGGAAAAAGGGGGGCGGCGCCCGCTCGGTAACATTAAACTTATGCGTTGTTCCCATGATGGACGTGAGGTTTTCATGACTCTTCCCGTCCGTTGCCACCGCAAACAGCTGGAAGAAGAATCGTGAAATTCCGCCTCCAATCGATCAGCGCGATGATCTCCGCGCTCTTCGTCGGGCTCGCCCTTGCCGCGGGCCCCATAGGCGCGGCAGCCCAGCCTGCGCAGACGAAGGCCACGAGCCAGACGGTCCAGAAGAAGGCCGTCGCCAAGAAGGCCGTGGCGAAGAAGCCCGCGGTCAGGAAGACCGCCGCCAAGAAGACGACCGCCAAGACGGCCAAGAAGCGCGTCGTCCAGAAGAAGACCGTCAGGAAGACGCGTCGCGTTGTGCGCCGCACCGGCCCCTCCCAGGCCACGCTCGCCGGGCTGAGGAAGACGCCCGATCCGCTCGCCCTCTCGAGTTCCGTCGCGTACATCGTCGACGAGAACACCGGCGAGGAGCTTTTCAACAAGAACGCCGGGGTCGAACTCCCGATCGCCTCCGTGACCAAGCTCATGACCGCCGTCGTGCTCGCCGAGGCGAAGCTCCCCATGCAGGAGAAGATCCGCATCACGCGTGCCGACTACGTCCGCTCGTTCGCCCACTCGAACCTGCGCAACGGCATGGTCATGACGCGCGAGGCCGTCCTGAAGGCCGCCCTGATGTCGAGCGACAACCGTGCCGCCCACGCGCTCGCCCGCACGTATCCGGGCGGGATGTCCGTGTTTGTTCGCAAGATGAATGAGAAGGCCAGGGAGCTCGGCATGACCGACAGCACCTTCGCCGACCCCACCGGGCTCGACAACCGCAACCACTCCACCGCCCGCGACCTCGCCAAGCTGGTGAGCGCCGCCCATGAGTATCCCGAGATCCGCATGGCCTCGACGCTTCCCGCCGCGCGCCTGCGCGCCGGGCGTTCGGTGATCAACCTGCACACGACCAACCGCCTGATCGGGGATCCCACCTGGAACATCGGCGTCCAGAAGACCGGATTCACGACGGCTGCGGGACGCTGCATGGTCCTGCAGAGCCAGGTCGGCGAGAGGAACGTCGTCATGGTCGTCCTCGACAGTCCCAACAGCGCCCAGCGTGCGACCGACATGCGCATCATGCGCAACTACGTCGCCACCCAGGACAAGTTCAACCGCGCCTTCACTGAAGCAACGCCCTACGAACTGTTCTGACGGAACGCACGTCCTGAACACACCGCCCATGTCCCCGGAAGGCCCTCCGCCCTCCGGGGATTTTTCATTGAGGAGCGCGCCATGCGCCATCCCTGAAAAGACGGAAGCCCCGTCGTTGCCGACAGGGCTTCCTCATTGAATCGGATTGTCGCCGGGTCAGTCCTTGAGCGCCTTGACGACGATCTCGGCGATGTCCTCGACCACGACCTCCTTGGGGTTCTGCTCGAGGGCGCGTGCGCTTTCGAGCATGCCGAGGCAGTGCGGACAGGCGACGGCGACGTGGTCGCACTTGGTCGCCCTCAGCTCATGGAGGCGGATGACGTTCATGGGCTTTTCCTTCTCATGGCGTTCAATCCACATCTGGCCGCCGCCGGCGCCGCAGCAGTTCGTGGAGCGACCCTCGGCTTCGGGGAGCCTGAGGTCGGCGACGTTCGAGAGGACGTCCCTGGCGCCTTCGGTCTTGCCGGCGTAGCGCGCGAGGTAGCAGGGGTCGTGGTAGACGACGGAGCCGAGCTTCTCCTTGGCGTCGGCGCGGATCTCGAGCCTGCCCGAATCGATCAGGGACTTGATGAGGTCCACGTGGGAGACGACGTCGTGCTTGAGTTCGGGGTCGAGTTCGGGGTACTCCTCGAGGAAGGTGTGCAGGCAGTGCGGGCACGCCACGAGGATGTGTTCGAAATCGTACTGGGAGAGGTTGCCGGCGTTCTCCATCAATGCGGTCTGGAAGAGGTACTCCTCGCCGAGGCGGCGGGCCATTTCACCGTGGCACCGCTCTTCGGCCATGACGGCGAAGGAGACGCCGGCGCGCTTGAGGAGCGTCACCATGGCGCGGGCGATCTTGCGGGCGCGGCGGTCGTAGCTGGCGGCGCAGCCCACCCAGTAGAGGTATTCGTAGTGGACGCCCTCTTCAGCGACGGGCACGTCGAGGTCGTGCGCCCAGTCGAGGCGTTCATAGGGGTCGAGCCCCCAGGGGTTGCCGACGGAGGCGATGTTCTCGAGCAGGGCAGCGGCGCCTTCGGGGAACTCGCCTTGTTCAAGCGTGAGGTGCCTGCGCATGTCGACGATCAGCGAGGGGATCTCGATGGCGGCGGGACAGGCCTCCTGACAGGCGCCACAGGTCGTGCAGGCCCAGAGCGCCTCGGGCTTGACGGCCTTGGAGAGCGGTTCGGCGGCGTCCTTGGCTTCGCGCACCAGGTCGCGAAGCCCCGTGATGACGTCGCGCGGCTTGAGCGGCGTGCCCGCCTTGACGGCCGGGCAGACGGCCAGGCAGCGTCCGCACTCCGTGCAGGCGTCCAGGGCGATCTTCTGGCGCTGGGTGATCTGGCCCGCTTCATAAAGACCGAAGTGTTCCTGCTCCTCGATGTCCTTGACGGGCGCGATCCGGCCGATGGCCTCCTCGTCGGCGTTGTAGAGCTGACGGGGGGTGCGGTAGAGGTGCGCGTAGATGGTGAGCGGGATCAGGGCGACGAAGACGAGCGCGGCGAGGCCGTGGACGATCCAGACGATGAGGTGCCAGAGCGAGAGCGTCTCCGGGGAGGCGCCCATGAAGAGCTTGGCGATGGTGTTGCCGACGAAGCTCACCGGGGCCCATTCGGGCTGGGTGGCCGCCAGGCGGAGCGCCTCGAGGATGAAGCCCGTGACGATGATGAAGCCGAGCGAGAGGTAGCCCGCCATCCAGCGGCCCGACCTGGGAAGGTCGTTCACGTTGGAGCCGAATCGGCGGCACGCCCCCAGGACGAGGGCCGCGAGCGCGGCGAGGCCCGCCACCTCGAGGATGAACTTGTAGACGAGGTACGTGTCGCCCGTCAGGAAGCGGACGTCGAAGAGGAGCCGGGTGACGTCCCAGTCGATCGTGGCCAGGGCGGTGCCGATGAACAGGAGCAGGAAGGCCCAGGAGAGCGCGAAGTGCGACCAGCCGAACGAGGTCCTGCGGATGCGGTTCTGGATGAAGACGGCCTTGAGGGTGTCGGCGAGGCGCTTCAGGCGTTCCTCCCCGGAGGCGGCCTGTTGGCGTTCGCTTGATTTGCGCCAGTAGGCCACGTTGAGCCAGATTCCGTAGGCGAGGACGGCCACGGCGAGAATGCCGAGGGCGTACACGCCGACTTCGCCCCAGACGGGGATGTTCCAAAAGGTCGGTCTTGCGATTACGACGTCCATGATGTTTGTTTTAAAAGAGGAATGGGGTCAAATTGTGCTTATTGTACAAGAAGGCCGCGTCCGGTCCCTCATGAAGAACGCCCCGGGGACGGATCCCCGGGGCGGATGGAAGTGGACCAGCGGCTCCCCTTAGAACAACTGGCGGTACCTGACGGCCTTGGTGCGCGG